>JAKSQT010000048.1 GCA_024403995.1 Ruminococcus sp. | reverse complement strand
TTGTTACGAATGGCTTTTCAGGGTCATTGTGGATAGCGTTCTTGTTAACTGTGATATAAACCTCGTCAAGTCTGTGTTCAAGCTCCTTGCCTGTGATATTGAACGGACGGAGATCAACGAGCATGAGGTGGTTGTCTGTGCCGCCTGAAACGAGGTTGAATCCTCTCTTGAGGAGACCGTCAGCAAGAGCCTTTGCGTTTTCAACAATACGCTTCTGGTAGTCCTTGAACTCAGGCTTGAGAGCCTCACCGAAGCAAACAGCCTTAGCAGCAATTGTATGCATCAGAGGGCCGCCCTGTGTACCTGGGAATATAGCTGAATTGATCTTCTTAGCGAGATATTCGTTGTTTGTGAGGATAAGACCGCCTCTTGGTCCTCTGAGAGTCTTGTGTGTTGTAGTTGTAACGATATCAGCATAAGGAACAGGTGATTCGTGACAGCCGGCAGCAACAAGACCGGCAATATGAGCCATATCAACCATTAAGAGAGCGCCGACTGATCTTGCAATTTCAGAAAGCTTCTTGAAGTCGATTGCTCTTGGATAAGCTGAAGCACCGGCAACAATAAGACGTGGCTTATGCTTTGCAGCGAGCTTGTAAACTGTATCATAGTTGATGCACTCTGTTTCGTCATCAAGACCGTATGAAACAAAGTTGAAATATTTACCTGAAAGGTTTACGGGTGAACCATGTGTAAGATGACCGCCGTCTGCAAGGCTCATGCCAAGAACGGTATCGCCCGGCTGGAGAACAGCGAAGTAAACAGCTGTGTTAGCCTGAGCACCCGAGTGAGGCTGAACATTTGCAAACTTAGCGCCGAAAAGCTCCTTAGCTCTTTCGATAGCGATTGCCTCAACCTCGTCAACACATTCGCAGCCGCCGTAGTAACGCTTTCCCGGATAGCCCTCAGCGTATTTGTTTGTAAGAACGCTGCCCATAGCAGCCATAACTGCCGGTGAAACGATATTTTCGCTTGCGATGAGTTCGAGATTTCTCTGCTGACGGGCAAGTTCCTTACCCATAGCCTCACCTACTGCCGGATCGTAGCCTTTGACAAAGCCGATTGAATCCATAAGATCATTGTACATTGTGATAACACTCCTTAATATTTGATAAAAAGCACGTCATGAACGGGGAAAATATCTGTTCAGACGATAACTCAAGGGCATCTCTGAAAACCCATTTTGGGAAAGAAAAAACAGAGAGGTGCGGCGATGCATGGAGTTTCGTTACAGGTTTGCTGTCGCACTGCAAGAGGGATTGACGCAGCATATGCTGTGCATAGCTGTTTTTTCTCAGAAGGGGTTTTTAGAGATGCCCTCAAAATTAACCATAATAATTATACAGCATTTCCCGGAAAAATTCAATAGGGAAAGTAAAATAATGGGATATATCAGAAAAATTCGTCAATATTGTCCCAATCGTATGAATTGTTGACAGATGTCATAGCATAATACATAAGAATTCTGGAAGCATCTCTTGCATCGACCATTTTATTTTTGTCGGTATCGGCACGCTGGATGAACTCGTCGGTGTAAACATAGTTTTTTGATGCTGAAGCAGCAGCATATGCCGAAAGAACGATGGATGCATCAACAGCGTCTACTTTGCCGTTATCATTGGCATCGCCCAGATAATCGCAGCATGAGATATTGTATGAACAGATAATTTTGTCCTGACCGGCAGGAGAGATACTGACAGTGCCGGTGTCGCTGCTGCTGAAAATATCGCTCAGGTCGGAAGGTGAGCACTGACAGCTTGCGGAAATATCGATAATTCTTTTATCAATAATATAATTGCCGTCCTTGTCCTTCTGTGGAGTCTGCGTATTTATTGTGATGTAAACCTTCAGACCTTTTGTGTTTATCCTTCCGCTGCGCTTGTAGTATACAGTTTTTTTCGGGGCAGATTCAAGCGAAATGGCGGCTGTTTTGTAAAGCGCCTTTATGGTGATATCTTCCTCTGTATTCTGCGGAGTCCGGTCCCATGATGAAAAAATTCTTTCGGTATATGTGTCGATGTGTGAACTGAGCGACTTTTCATCAAACCAGTCGTAGGTGATCTTTTCGTCTGGCAACAGTGAAAAAGATTTAAGTTCATTTCCGTTGAAATCAACGAAAGTGACGGTATGTCTTTCAACAGGCTTATCGTCATTGGCTGCAAGGGCATAAGATGTACATGAAGAGGCGAGCATAAATGCTGAGATAACGGAAGCCATGATTTTTTTAACGTGCATATTATTCTCCTTATGTGTTTCTCAGGCAGAAAACTCTGCAATTTTTTGATATTTTTGAACACAGCGCCACATATCTGCTGTATGGCATACGCAAACACATGAAATCCGCTGCGACAAATCCCTGCGTTTCTCTGTTATAAGCGAAAATGGCGTATAGAACGACCTCGTCCCAGTCAAGCAGCTTGGCTGTTTCAACGGCTTGCCAATAATAATCGATGAAGCGTTCATAAATTTCGTAAAGCGGGTAAAATCCATGGTAAACAGTTTCGATGTAAAGATCGATATCCATATGATGCACCTCTTTTCACAGGGAGGAAAAGCAGTCATTTTTGCTGACTGTCACTTTGGTTTTCTGTGTCATTTCTGATCTTCTTCATTTTGACCTTGAATGTGATGATGCCGCTTATTACGGAAGCAGCAATAAAAACTGCGATCAGTATAATAATGAACAGCGGATCGGATATGCTTATCTTAGCTGAAAAAGAAGATAGTATCAGATTTTGCATAATGAGTCTCCTTTGGGATTTGTATTCAGGCAAAAACGCACAAAGTACGCCTGCCTATAAGGCATCTGCTGTATAATGGTTTTTACAGATGCCCTAAGCCAACACCGTACAAAGTCGTTAGACGTGCTTTGTGCGGTGTTGCCTTAAATATTATACCATACTTTTTGCACTTGGTCCAAAAAAAATGCACGAATAAGACAGAAACACCGAGATGTGGATTAATTGTTTTTTTATATTTTACATTTCATACAAAGAAAACTATCAATAACGGCAAAAAAGTGCTGTTGATTATGCAAATTTACCACAAGAATACACAATGTTTTACGGCTGGTATGGAAATATTCCAAATAGGTATTGACATTTCAAATATATCGCTGTATAATAAGCATATGGATTATATAAATGCAGTTGGGCAGAATACAATATAAATCTGTAAAGACTGTACTGTCAAAGGCAAAGTGATTTGTCAAATTTATGAATAAGGAGTTTTGAATTATGGAACAAAAAATCAGAGTAAACGGAAAAGTAACTACAATCAGAATAATAACAAAAAAATCTGACAAAGCACCTTCTCCTGAGAAAGATTTAAGAATAGCAAAAAAAGCATACGTTAAAGTATATTCCGGCAGATAATCTGCGGCAGTTGATTCAGCAAAATAAAACAGCTTCCGTTCCTGAGATATTGTCTCAAAAGAACGGAAGCTGTTTTTTTATTTAATTATAAATGTATAGATCATGTCGCAGGCTAAAACTGAAAGGATAATTAAAGCTATGACTTTTATTTTCTTTTCGGTTAATTTTTCGGTTATCTTATCAAGCGCAGGCTGGACAACATAAAGGAAAGCTGTTCCGCCAAGACCAAATCTTATGCTTGGATTAAGTGCGATACGTGCCTGAAAATTAATACTGTAGTCGGCGTATGTCTGCCACGGCCACGGTTTGCCTGCAAGTTCAAACAGGTATGTAGTTCCGAGTTCGATTGCGGTGGCTGTGAGCATGGTCAGCAGAAATATAACAGGGAGCATTTTTGCTTTGCGTGTGCGGTCTTTGCCCTTGATAAGCGGATACCACAGCAGTATGAATATAAGTGTGCCGAAACCGTAAACAGGAAGCCAAGGACCGAAAAGAACGCCTCTGTTGCTGAATCCCCATTGGTAGATGCAGGTTTCAAGGAAAACCTCATAAGCCCAGCCGATCATAGCATAAACCATGAAAAACAATGTCAGTTCAAAAAATTTTCTCATTTTCATTTCTTTTGTCATAATATCATCAAGACCTTTCTTTAGGAAGAAGATTGTTTGTCGTTGTTGTTGTACATATTATAACCTGAAAAATGAAATAAGTAAATGTGATATTTATCACTTTATCAGTGACATTTGTAACTATTTTGCATACCAAAAAAAGGTACAGCCGAATTTTTGAAACGGCTGTACCTTAAAACAACACCGCACAAAGCATGTCTAACGACTTTGTGCGGTGTTGCCTCAAAATAATATTTTAATGAAGCACTTCAATTTCTTCATCATCAAGAATGAATGAAGTTGAGATTACATCTGTGCTGTCAAAATCATAAACGTCCAGTTCAGGGGAAACATAAATTTCTTTCATATCATGTCCTCCAAAAAACGATCATCAAGCAATTTTCTTGCAGGCTTCTGCGTATTCATACAGCGCAGTACAGAGATTTTTAAGCGCTACATCTGTATTATCAGATGAAAGTCCTTTGTAAATATAATCGTAGATGCAGTAGTCGTAACCGTCGATTTTTTTGTCATAATCTGCCGGGCAGAACTCCTGTTCAACGTAATAATATGTTTGTCCGCCTTCGGTGCTTGGAAGCTTTATCTGTCTTCCCGGAGCATTCTCAGTGAAATAGTGGCGGAGAACGGTGTTGGTTTTGAGAAGAAGTGATGTGCCGTAATAATCAGGAGCGGTAATGCCGGCAGATGGAGTTATTTTAGCAAGAACTTTCTGATAATCTTCCTCTGTATAATCCTTGGGGTAATCGCCGCTTTCATTAAAGTAACAGTTTGCGAATCTGCCGTAGTTTATAAATGACTCTGCAAATTCAGCATACTCTGGCTGAGTGTTTCTAAGTGCAGTGATATAGTCGCTGACTGTGAAACTGAGCGAATCTACCTTGGATTTGTCGCCGAGAACGATCTGGGCTGTGATAGGATTGAACATATCCTTTGTTGCAACGTGACAGCTGAAAATATAGCATTCCTTGCCGTTTTGAGTTGCTTTTTCAGCGGCAGAAACCGGCGCATTGACAACTTTATTGTCAGGCATAATGAAGTTTATCGAAGCTTGTGAATCGGAAAGTATTGCATCATCCAGTGTTATATACACGTTTACGCCGATGGAACCGTCGATGTTTATTGAATATCCCTCAAAACGGGTATTTGTGTAAGGATTCTTTGCGCCGCAGTAAGAGCATACTTCATAGTGGTAGTCGTGGAACTGCGGATATTCATGGAATTTTCCGTTATTTTCGTCTATGTATATATCATCCCACTGTTCTTTTGTACCGCAGTATATAATTGAGTTCAGGTTCTTGGTGCTGTAGAAAACATTCTTTTCAATCGTTTTGAGGCTTGTCGGAATGTGGAGCTTTTTCAGCTTGTTGCAGAAGGTGAATGCATTTGACTGGATGGTAACAAGATTCTTTGAAAGTTCAAGTTCACTGAGATTTGTACATTCAGCAAATGTTGAATTTCTGAGGACAGTTACACCGTCAGGAATACAGAAGGATTTAAGCTTTTCGCATCCGCTGAATGCAGCCGAGCCGATAGAGGTGAGCTTTGAGCTGCTTGAAAAATGAACGACTTCTAAGTTCGGACAGTCAATAAAGCCGTTATCATCGATGATTGTAACAGAGTCAGGAATTTCGATCTCTGTACAGCCGACACAGAAGAAAGCCTGAAAACCTATTTCTTCCACACCCTCAGGAATTACAAGATTTTCGAGTTCGTTTACTCCTGCAAAGCAGTTGCTCGGAATTACTTTTACGCTGCTTGGAATAATGATTTCCTTGACAGGACGGCAGCAATAGAATGAAGCTTCGCCGAGAGCGGTAAGAGTGCTTGGCAGTTCGATTTTTTGAAGATTTTCAACGCCATAGAATGCGAATCCGTCAATTTCTGTAAGACCTTCCGGGAAGTTTATGTATTTAAGATTAGGGCAGTTTGAAAAAGCACTGCGGCAAATCTTTTTGACACTTGAAGGAAGTTCAACTGTTTCAAGGTTTTCAAAATCCTCAAATCCACGTATTGCAACAGATTGGATGCCTTCCTCGATAACAATTTTCTTTACTATATCACGATACGGGGACCATTCATAAGTGTATGAAGCGGTATGCTCGCCTTCACGCATTCTGGTATTACCGCTGATTGTAAGTGTACCGTCAGAAGTGATCTTCCAGTAAACCTTGTCGGTTGTGTAATATCCCCAGTTAATGCCGCTGTAAAGCTGATATGTGAAAGGCGCATTTTCTATTGCGGTATCACCTGCGAATGCACTTTCGGCAAAATTAAATCCTTCAGGTACATCGAGGGAAGTAAGCTTGGTACAGTCTGCGAATGCACTTTTGCCTATGGCTGTCTGAGCGCTGTTTATCTTTAAGCTTTCAAGCAAAGGACAGCCGTAAAAAGCAGAATCGCCAATAGAAGTGACACCTGCAGGAATATCGATTGATTTTAAACCTGAACAAGCGAAAACATTGTAGGAAATTTCCTTCAGTACGCCTGGAAGTGCAATTGAAGTAAGAGCACTGCAATTTTCAAAAGCTGAATAGTCGATTTTTGTCACTGAAGCGGGGACGTTGACTGATTCGAGCTGCGGACAGTCTCTGAACATACTTGATTCAATGTAGGTAAGCTTAGATGGAAGAACTGCTTTTTTAAGATCTGCACATTCGGCAAATACAGCCCATTCCATTTCAGTTACGCTGTCAGGAACCACGATTTCTGTAAGACCCGTGTTCATAAAAGCGCACTGGTTGATCTGAACTACGGATGAAGGAATAGTGATTTGTGTAAGCTTTTTGTCGTTTCTGAAAACAGAATCGGAAATCAGCGTCAATGAACTTGGCAGAGAAACGCTTTCAAGGTTCGGGCAGTTTGTGAATGCATAACGTGAAAGAGTAGTAACGCCGTTTTCGACTACAACTTTTTTTATCTCTGAACGATTTGAATGCCACGGAAAGTTTCCCTCTTTATAGTAATCCTCCATTTCACCGATGCCGCTTACGGTGAGAACACCGTTGCTGTCGATGTCCCATATTGTAGTTGTACCTGCATTTGCTGTCAGACTGATTGAATTGTCGAAAAATGATGTTACCGGAACTGAATGTTCCATAGCCAGAATAGACAAAACTGCTATAATACTGGCTAATGCATGTTTGTGACTTATCATAATAATTACCTCCCTCAGATATTTCATTATACAATCAATAATATCAGATTGTATAAATTAAGTATAGCATAAAAATATTGATAAGTCAATAAAACTTGTTAATATTTTCTTCACAAAAGAATTTTTGTAAGAATTACCTGAAATAGGAGAATTCGCTTGTATGAATTGAATAATAAAAGGATATTATACCTTTGAAAATCAAAGTTAAAATATCATATTATATAATTTATTGAATATGGGTATTAAAAGAAATTGCAGGTGCGTTCAAAAATAATTCATAAATAAAATTACATATTATGAATACATTATGAAAATTATTTTAAGATAAAGTGAATTGAATTATGTTATTCTCGTTATTGGTCAGAGTGCATAAAAACGGCATGAAAAAAACGTCGTATTGTGCAGTGACAGTACGTGAATCGGTAATTGACTTTGAGGTGAAAATGTGGTAAAATATACTATTATATGAGAACCTGAAAGGCTCTTGAGAAAAATAAATAAAATATATCGGTGGGTGAAAAAATGGGTAACTTCAATAAACATGACACAACAAGAGATGCCTGTCAGCTTTTTGGCAAACAGGCAAAAAACGGCTATGACTGGTGGTGGAATTCACTGACAGCATACCATGAAAAAACAGGTGCAGCAAAACAGTTTTTCATCGAATTTTTTCTCTGCAATCCCGCACTCGGAAAAAAATATCCTGTATACGGTCAGCTCCCTGAAAATCAGCGCAAGCACAGAAAACCGTCATACATGATGGTAAAGGTCGGCACATGGGGGAAAGATGCAGTTCAGCTGCATCGCTTTTTCGGCTGGAAAAAGATAAAAGTCAATATGAGCGACGATTTCTGCATCAGTGCGGATGACTGCCGAATCGATGAATTCCATACGTCAGGCTCAGTAGAGGTTTCCGCTGAAACAGCGGCTGAGCACCCGGAAATGATGACAGATGCAGGCAGTATGTCATGGAATCTTCTTATTAATAAGAAAGTAGCGTACAATGTCGGATACGGCGCAGGCAAAACATTCCGCACAATGCAGCTTTTTGAGATGTTCTGGCACGCCGAGGGTATGCAGACCGCTTTTGACGGCGAAATTATCCTGAACGGCGAGAAGTATATCGTTAAGCCGAACACTTGTTTCGGCTATTCCGACAAGAACTGGGGCAAGGATTTCACTTCTCCGTGGGTATGGCTGTCGTCTAATGACCTGTACAGCACAACATTCAGAAAAAGACTCGAAAACAGCGTGTTTGATATTGGCGGCGGATGCCCGAAGATAGGCTGTGTTGCTCTTAAACGCAAACTTTTGTCAGCATTCTGGTATGAGGGACAGTGTTTTGAGTTCAACTTCTCGAAATTCTGGGAACTTCCGACTACAAAATTCAACTGCCGTGAGACTGAGGACAAGATCATATGGCACGTTGACCAGTCTGCTCTCGGCAGGAGAATGGTCGTGGATATTGTCTGCAATAAGGCGGATATGCTGCTGATAAACTATGAAGCACCAAACGGCAAAAAGCTTCACAACCGCCTGTGGAACGGCGGAAACGGCAAGGGAAGGATACGGCTTTACAAATGGGGAAAGCTCGTAGATGAGATAATCTGCCGCAGTGTCGGCTGCGAATACGGCGAATATTGAATGTAATTGATATGGCAACAATGCACAAAATAGATATTGGCTATTTGTGCATTGTTGCCATTACTTTTTTTCATGGTTTGCTAAAAATATCAAAGACGCTGATTTTTTGAAGAATGTCGGAAATTGCTTGAAAAAAGCGATTTTTAGGAGTATAATTAAAAACGTTTTCTATAAAAAAATCAGAAGTGAGGTATTTTTATGTCAGAACAGGCAGTGAAACCAACCGAAGAAAAACTGAAGCCGAA
Source organism: Ruminococcus sp. (assembly GCA_024403995.1). GTDB lineage: Bacteria > Bacillota > Clostridia > Oscillospirales > Ruminococcaceae > Ruminococcus. Next base: position 10,900 of record JAKSQT010000048.1, on the reverse strand, counting down.
ACTCTTTTCGGTTATGAAAAGTTACTCTAAGGAGCAGTTTGTCAAGGATATCATCGCAGGCATTGTCGTTGCGATAATTGCCATTCCGCTCTCGATCGCCCTTGCACTTGCATCAGGAGTCAATCCTGAACAGGGACTCTATACCGCCATAGTTGCAGGCTTTATCGTGTCGTTCCTCGGCGGAAGCCGTGTACAGATCGCAGGCCCGACTGCCGCTTTTGCTACAATAGTTGCAGGAATTGTTGCATCAGAAGGCATGGACGGACTGATAATCTCAACGATAATGGCAGGCATTATCATGCTGATCATGGGATTCTGCCGATTTGGTGCGCTCATAAAATATATACCAGGAACTATAACCACGGGTTTTACTTTCGGCATTGCTGTTACGATTCTCGTCGGACAGATAAAGGATTTCCTTGGACTTACATTCAAAAATTCGCCGATCGAAACTGTTGACAAGATAAAAGAAGTTTTTCTCTGCATCGACACATTTAACTGGCAGGCGCTTGTTATTGGTTTGATCTCACTTGCAATACTCGTTTTATGGCCGAAAAAGCTTGAAAAAATACCTGCATCACTCATTGCAGTACTTGTATGTTCGCTGATCGTCAATCTTTCTGATATGAAAGTCAACACGATAGGCGATCTTTACCAGATATCATCGTCACTTCCGCATCTTACAATACCGGAGGTGACATTCGCAAGAGTCAAGGCACTTATTCCGAATGCATTCACTATTGCCGTTCTTGCAGCTGTTGAATCGCTGCTTTCATGCGTTGTATCAGATGGTATGGTAGGTTCAAAACACCGCTCAAATATGGAGCTTATTGCTCAGGGAACAGCCAATATCGGTTCTGCGCTTTTCGGCGGAATCCCTGCAACAGGCGCTATCGCAAGAACAGCCGCAAATGTTAAGAACGGCGGCAGAACACCTGTTTCGGGCATGGTACATTCAGTTGTAGTGCTCCTGATACTCTGCATTCTTATGCCGAAAGCTTCACTTATCCCGATGCCGACTATTGCCGCTATTCTCTTTGTTGTAGCATATAATATGTGCGGCTGGAGAAATATCAGAAACACTCTCCGTACAGCGCCAAAGAGTGATATTGCAGTTCTTTTTGTAACGCTGATATTCACGGTTGTGTTCGACCTTGTGGTTGCAATCGGCGTAGGTCTTGTTCTTGCAGCACTGCTTTTCATGAAGCGCATGGCAGATGTTACAGAAGGTCATGTGTGGATAGATGTTGATGATGAGGACACCGACCCTGATAATATCCTCCTGAAGAAAATCCCTGAAAGAACCAGAGTATATGAAATTAACGGCCCTATGTTCTTTGCGGCTACGGACAAGTTCAGATTTGTTCTTTCTGATAAAAATATAGATGTTCTCTGCATAAGAATGAGAAATGTTCCGGCTATTGATGCATCGGGCGTTGAGATGCTGATGAGCGTGGTCAAAAGGTGCAAAAAGCATCATATTGAAGTAGTATTCTCACACGTAAACGAGCAGCCTATGAAGGCGATGGAAAAGGCAGGCTTCTTTGAGCAGATCGGCAGAGAGAATTTCTGTGACCACATTGATACCGCACTTCTAAGGGCAGAAGAAATTGAAAAAAGCATTGCAAAAAAATAAAAATAATTAAATAATGGTATATACCGCACAAATAACACTATATGTTTTTGTGCGGTTTACTATTTTAAATGTTTTTGTACAAAAAGGCTTGACAAACACTGTTTTTTATTGTATAATCATGTAAAAGCATTGTTCTTTCATATATACCAATTAATCAATCATAAAGGAGTGTGGAGTTATGAAATTTAACGAATTACAACTTGAACATGGAACGGGCGGAAAATACTTTGGAGCAGATTCTTCAATGGTCTGGAATCTTGAAGAAAAGCTTCACACAGCATTCAGAGCAAACATTGTCGCAGAAGCCAAAAAAATAGCTCAGGTTATCATTGATACGGGATATTCCGAGGCAATACAGGACGTTATTGAGCCATACCGCAATATCAAGAGATATATGAGCTATGCAAAATATCTTATCAATGACGATGTCAATGATGCTATCAAGGCAGTTGAGAAGATGATAGGATATTATCCTGAAGTAAAGCAAGATTAATTATTTAAAAAAAGCGGCAGAATTTTTTTCTGCCGCCTTTTTGTGAGAATATGCCTTAACTGAGCATATTTTTAACTTTTGTTGTATCAAGGAAATTGAAAAGTGCCGTGAGCAGATCTTCATAGCAGTGAGTCTGAAGATGAATTCCGTCACCGCCTGAGCAGTCGTATCTTAAATTAAGATATTCATCACAAAGCACTGAATATGCATCGAAATAATAAACATGATCGCTTTTCATGCCTTCGACTGCGGATTGCAGAGCTGAGTTATAGCTGCGGATAATATCATTTGTAGTATACATTGATTCGGCGCCGACAGGGGAGATGCCTGCAACAACAATGACAGTATCAGGTGAACATGATCTGATGTCACTGATGACGGATGCGTACTGGTTTGCATAGATCTCAGGCGAATTCATGTTGACATCGTTCATACCGATGGACATATACAGCAGAGACGGCTGATTATAGCCGATAGCCTCAACAAGTCCGCAGCCGCCGCAGAATGTGAAGCCGTTTAGATTCCACATTGAAACCGATTCCTGAGCATAGTTGTGTTCATACGGTATAAAGCCGTAGGCATTGAAACCGTATGCGATGGAGTCACCTGCGATGCTGAGGTGCTGCTGATAGAAGTCACTGTTCGGAGAATAGCCTGCATTTATGTATGGTGAAAGCTGTTCCTGTGGTTTTGCAGTCGTTGCAGCGGTGTAACCGGTTCCCGAATTGTTTGAACCGGCAGTTGTCTGGTTGCTGCTTTCAGCGTCAGAAGCATCATCCGTTGTTTCGGGCGTATCGTCTTCATTTGTGGTCGCTGTGGTTTCTGTGGTTACAGTTGTTGTCAAAGCCGAAGAAGTTGTGGAAACAGTGGAAGTTACAGAAGTTGAACTGACAACATCTGAACTTTCGGGAGCTGAAAGTTCGGTAACAGAAGAATTCGTCCCTTTGTTGTTATGTTCGTCGTTCTTTGACAGTGATGACCATACAATAAGTATGGATATGAGAACAAGAACGAGCATACAGAATTCAGGACTTTTAAAAAAAGCTTTCAGCCTTGAATTATTATTCATTAATAATACACTTCCTTAGATTTGTAAGTTTAGCAGAACTGCTAAAAGCAGAAGAGCCATTATGATCTGTATGATATTTGCCGGTATCATGGCGAAGTTTGCCGAAAAATACACAACATAGACATTTTACCATATTATATATAAAAAGTAAAGTGGAAAGGAAGAATATTTAAATTTGATGAAAAATTATTGACATTTTGTCGAAAATGGTTTATAATAAATCATATATTATATATAAGATAAACAGGAGACTTGCTATATGAATAATGTAAAAATTTCTGATTTATACGATCTCTCACACACTGCTGCCGGTACATTTCTTCACCGCTATACATATCCATGGGAAGCACTGAAGGAACTGAGCAGCTTCATAATTGAGCTTGGAAATACCCTTAGTCAGGATGAATATGACAGTCCGTCGGCTAATGTATGGGTTCACAAGACTGCAAAGGTATTTCCGTCTGCATATCTTGGCTCGCCGTGTATCATTGGACCGAATACGGAAGTACGTCATTGTGCTTTTATAAGGGGAAGTGCTCTTGTAGGCGCAAACTGTGTTGTCGGCAATTCTGTTGAGCTTAAAAATGTCATTCTTTTTGACAATGTCCAGACACCGCACTATAATTATGTCGGAGACAGCATTCTCGGCTATAAATCACATATGGGCGCAGGCTCGATCACATCAAATGTAAAATCTGATAAAACTAATGTTGTTATAAAGTCGGGCGATGAAAAAATCGAGACAGGCATCAAGAAGATCGGTGCTATGCTCGGAGACTTCGTTGAGGTCGGCTGCAACAGCGTACTCAATCCGGGTACAGTTATCGGACGCAACACGAATATCTATCCTACAAGCTGCGTAAGAGGAGTAGTTCCGTCTGACAGCATATGGAAAACAGGCGGAGTTATTGCCGCAAAGAATTGAACTATGCAGAGCCGCTGCATCATTGGTGTTCTTAATGCAATGTTTTGTTTATATTGAGGAAGACCCTTTCCTCAGAAAGGTTTGCCCCGATAAAAGCAAGACATTTACTAAGAGTATCGGTGATACGGCGGCTTTTTTGCATTTTGGGTTGACAATGCGATGAAAAAAACGTATAATTAATGACGTGGATTATTTTGTGTATATCCGGAGGTATAAATTGAAAAGATTACTGATTCTTATCGGAAAAATTATAGTTAAGCTTCTGAAGCTTATGAAACGCAATGCAGGAAATCTGCCGGGAATTATTCTATGGCACCTTTCAGGACACAAGGCTGTTTCGATGTTTACGGTTGACTGCCCGATAATTGCGGTGACGGGAACTAACGGAAAGACATCCGTTACAAACTGTATTGCCAGACTTTTTGAAAAAAGCGGAAAGAAGATCATCATCAACCGTGAAGGCAACAACCTTGATACGGGAATTTGTTCGCTGCTTCTGCGTTACTGTGATATGTCAGGCAAAGTTGATGCGGATTATCTGATACTCGAAACAGATGAATCACACGTTCCTGTTGTTTATTCACAGCTTAAACTTGATACTCTTGTCGTGCTGAATTTCTTCCGTGACCAGCTCGACAGAAACGGCGAAATGGAGACTCTTATCCAGAAAATAAACGGCTTCTGCAAGACTTTTGAAGGCAATCTTATTCTGAACGGCGATGACCCGAATACCGCAAGACTTGGCAGGGCTAACCCGAAAAACAAGAATGTCAGGTATTTTCATGCTGAACCGTATGCATTTGCAACAGATAAGATATTTGAGGCATCAGAGGGAAGATTTTGCCCGTTCTGCGGCGAAACGCTGGAGTATGATTACTATCAGTATTCGCATATCGGAAAGTTCATCTGTAAAAAATGCGGCTTCGGAGATCACAAGCCGTACATCACTGCAAGCGGAATTGACCTCGAAAAGCCTGAATTTACGGCAGACGGTCATAAATATTCGCCTAAACTCAATAGTATCTACAATGTCTATAATATGACTGCTGTTGCAGGTGCGGCAAAACTTTACGGCATTGACCGGAAGATAACAAATGAGGTCATTTCAGGATATACCGTTAAAAACGGACGTATGGAGAACTTCATGCTCGGTGACAGGAAAACTACTCTTAACCTTGCGAAAAATCCTGTCGGTGCGAATATGACTCTGCGTGTTATGAACGAGATGCAGGGCGAAAAGGAACTGTTGTTCGTGCTGAATGACAATGTTGCTGACGGACTTGACGTTTCATGGATATGGGATATCAATTTCAGCATTTTTGAGCGTGTTACAAGAGTTGTCACATCGGGCACAAGAGCGCATGATATCGCCGTCAGAATTAAATGTTCAGGCTATCCGCAGGAGAATATCGTAGTTCGCCCCGACCTTGACAAGGCTGTTGAGGAGCTTGCGAAAACCGAGGGCAGAAAGTTCGTTATCGCCAATTATACGGCAGTCCAGCCTACAAGAAGCTCACTGAAAAGATATATCGCAAAGCATGGAGGAAAGACAGAATGAAAACGATAAAAATACTTCATATGTATGCGGATATGCTTGATCTTTACGGAGACAGCGGAAACATGGAAATAATGAAATACCGCTGTACAATGCGTGGCATAGGCTGTGAAATTGACAAATATTCCGTAGATTCACCGATGCCCGATTTTTCGGCGTATGACCTTATTTATATCGGCGGCGGCGCTGACCTTGAACAGCAGCATATCTCGGCTGACCTTCTGAAATGCAGGGAAGGCATTGTGAATGCTTACAAGAACGGTACGTTTCTGTTCCTTATCTGCGGCGGATATCAGCTAATGGGCAAATATTACCGTGATGCCGACGGAAACGATATCAAGGGACTTGGTTTGTTTGATTATTTCACTGTTGCTCCGAACAGCCGCAGAAAGCGCTGTATAGGCAATATCGTGGTTCAGACGGAAATTACTGGCAAGCCTGTGAAGGTGCTCGGATTTGAAAATCACGGCGGTCAGACACAAAATGTAAAAACGCCGTTCGGAAAGGTTCTTTACGGCAACGGAAACTGCTCAAAATCAGAGTGTGAAGGCTATTTTGAGAAGAATGTCATAGCAACATATCTTCATGGGCCTATGCTGTCAAAAAATCCCGAAATATCTGATTATATGATAGAGTACTGCATAAACCGCAGTGCTGATGCACCTGAAAAGCTTGTTCCGCTTGATGATAAGCTTGAAAAGGAGTGCCGAAAGGTCATGCTGGACAGACTGCTGAAAGGATAAATTATGATAAGAGAAGTGCAAGAAAATGATCTTGACGGGCTGCTGAGGCTTTATATGCAGCTTCATGACAATCCTTTCCCTGAAATTGAAGGCAAAGTGTCAGAAATATGGCAGAGTATCCTTGCGGACAATGATCATCACATCATTGTCGCTGAGGAAAACGGAAAGATTATATCGTCATGTGTCTGCGTGATAATCCCCAATCTCACAAGGGGACAGCGTCCGTATGCATTTATCGAGAATGTCGTAACAGATGCAGAATACCGTAAAAAAGGCTATGCTACAGCTTGTCTGAATTTTGCAAAGGGGATAGCCGAACGTGAAAACTGCTATAAAATGATGCTTCTTACAGGTTCAAAGGAACAAAGTACGCTTGATTTCTATGAACGTGCAGGCTACAACAGAAACGACAAAACTGCTTTTATTCAATGGCTGTAATAAAGTAAACAAGACCTCCATAGAATGTAATATCACATTCTTTGGAGGCTTTATGTTTATCAGGAGTAAAATTTTCAGGGATACGGCAATTTTGTCGGCAATGCAGCTTTTTCTCGATTCTGCGGCACTTCTTCTGAATATGTTCATCACACGTCAGCTCGGTTCGTCAGCGATAGGCATACTCACGCTGCTCGGTTCGTTTCTCGGACTTGCGGGCATTATTTCCAACGGCAACGCATTTCTATGCACCAGCAGACTTATTTCCGAGGAGATAGGCAAAAGCGGCGGCAACCCTGAAAAAGTGCTGCTTCATGGGATAAAGCTGTGTATTATCCTCAGCACGGCGGTATCGGCTGTGATTCTCATGCTTTCAGGCGGGATATGCGAGAGATTTTTCAGCGGTGCGGATATGCAGGGGGCGCTGAAAGCTGTGCCGTTTGTGCTTGTTACAGGGGCAGTCGGTGCGTGTCTGAAAGGCTACTTCAATGCGATGCGCCGGACAGCCGTTCCTGCCGTGAGTGATGTTCTGGAATTTGCCGTGAAATCGACTGTGATAGTCGGCATGACACTTGCGGCAAAGGTGCGTAACGATGCTTTTACATGTAAGGTCATGATAACTTCGATAGTAGTAGGAAATGCGGCATCCTTTGTGTATCTTGCTGTCATGTATGCAGCTAAGAGGACGAAATACAGCGGAAAATGCAGTCTGTCATTCAGAAGGTACATATCATATGCATTTCCGATACTTGGCGGCGGAGTGCTGACGGCATTTCTGAGTAGTGCCAATGATGCGCTGATTCCAGTCTGTCTGAGACAAAATGGCAGTACTGCGGAAAAGGCACTTGGCAGTTTTGGTGTATTTGAGGGCATAGTTATTCCTGCGCTATTTTTTCCGTCGGTAGTATTGTGCTCAATGTCGGGCATAATAGTAAGCGAGACAGCCAAGGCTTCCGCTGCTGACAATAGGGAACGCATAAAAAGCCTTGCGGAACGTATAACTGACGGTACTCTTGTTTTTGCGGTATTTGCGGCGGCAGTGCTCATGCGTTTCGGCAGGGATATCGGGGGACTTCTCGGCGGCGGAGACGAGGCAGGGCGGCTTATCACGTTTATTGCGCCGGTGGTGCCGTTCATTTACATTGAGATAGTTCTTGAAGCTATGATAAAAGGCATGGGGATGCAGGCTTTTTCTTCGCTGAATTATCTTGCGGAATATGCGGTACGTATAAGTGTAGTGCTGATATTCGTGCCGAGATTTGGTCTGTACGGCGTTGCGGCATCATATTACACAAGCAATGTGTTTGGCAACTGTTCAAGGTTTATAAAGCTGTGGAGAACTTCAAAGATGAAATTCGGCGTGATAAGATCGGTCATTTTGCCGGTTTTGTATGCATTTATGACGATGGCAGGCGTGGAAATTCTTATGAGACCGCTTGCAGTTCATGCCGAAAATGTGCTGTATACGGCTGTATATATATTGCTCTGGCTGGCGTTATACAGCGCTGTTATGTGGTTTATCGGCAGTTTGAAGCGATATGGTAAAATAAATGACAGGGTTGTTGTGAATAATTACCAATAAATATTATGAAAAGTAATACAAAATGTAGAAATCATTGAAAAGCTATTGCAATTATTAAAATAAGGGTTTATAATATATCCATACCGTTTGTCTGAACGGTCATACCAAACTAAGAGGAGAATTTCAATATGAAAAACTATGATATCAACAAGATAAAAAACATCGCATTTGCCGGCCACAATGGTTCGGGCAAAACTTCTCTCGCAGAAGCACTGCTTTATAAGGCAGGAGCATCTGACCGTCTCGGCAAGACAGCAGACGGAACAACAGTTTGTGATTATGACGCTGAAGAAATAAAGAGACAGATCTCTATTGGTACATCGCTTGCTGCTTTTGATTATAATGACTATCAGTTCAATATTCTCGACACACCCGGCCTTTTTGACTTTGCAGCTGAAATGACTGAGGGCATCCGTGCTTCTGATACTGTTCTTATCACGGTTTCAGCAAAGTCAGGCGTTAAAGTAGGCACAAGAAAGGCATATGATGAGGCAGTTAAACAGGGAAAGTCCAAGATGTTCGTTGTTACTAAGATCGATGACAAGGACGCTAATTTCTTCAATGTTCTTACAGAGCTTAAAACTGTATTCGGCCCGACTGTATGTCCTGTAGTAGTTCCTGTTATCAGCGGCGGACAGATCGTTTCTTATGTAAATCTCATCGAGATGAAGGCTTATAAGTATGACAGCAAGGGTAATGCAGTAGAAACTGATATGCCGACAGCAGAGATATCCGAGAAATTTGAGTATCGTATCGAAGGACTTGTTGCCGCAGTTTCAGAGGCTGTTGCAGAAACATCCGATGAACTTATGGAGAAATTTTTCGAGGGCGAGGCTTTCACACAGAAAGAACTTATTGACGGTATTCATGACGGTATGAACAGAGGTATCATCACACCGGTCATCTGCACATCGGCAACAGAGCTTTGTGCTATTGATATGCTTCTGAAGGAGTTTGAACTTCTTCTTCCTGCACCTTCTGAGGTACACGCTGCCGAGGCATACACCGCTTCGGATGATATTATTGAGGTAAAGTGCGACGAAAGTGCTCCGCTTTCAGCATATGTATTCAAGACTATTGCTGACCCGTTCGTAGGCAAGATGTCAATGATAAGAGTAATGTCAGGCAAACTCAGTTCTAACAGCGATGTTATGAACTCACTGACAGGCACAACAGAAAAAATAGGCAAGCTCTATAAGCTTTGCGGCAAGAAGCAGACCGAAGTAAGTTCTGCAAGCGCAGGTGAAATAGTAGTAGCTTCAAAAATTACAGCAAATACAGGTGCTACACTTTGCGATGCTTCAAAGGTCATTAAGTTCCCTGAAATGGAATTCCCGAGACCTTGCTATTCAATGGCAGTAAAGGCTAAGGCACAGGGCGATGAGGCTAAGATATCCACAAGTATCCAGCGTCTCACAGAAGAAGATCCTACCCTGACATATGTTCAGGATGACAGCACAAAGGAACAGATATTAAGCGGTCTCGGCGAACAGCACCTTGAAGTTGCCGCAGCAAAGCTTAAAGGCAAGTTCGGTGTTGACATCGTACTTTCAGTTCCGAAGATAGCTTATAAGGAGACTATACGCAAGAAGGTAAAGGTCGAAGGAAAACACAAGAAACAGTCAGGCGGTCACGGACAGTACGGTCATGTATGGATAGAATTTGAGCCATGCGTAAGCGATACACTTATTTTTGAGGAGAAAGTATTCGGCGGCGCTGTTCCGAAGAACTACTTCCCGGCTGTTCAGAAGGGACTTGAGGACTCGGTAAAGAAGGGCGTTCTTGCAGGCTGTCCTGTAGTCGGACTCAAAGCAATTCTTGTTGACGGTTCATATCACCCTGTTGACTCGTCAGAAATGGCATTCAAGACTGCTGCTTCTATCGCATACAAGGAAGGCCTCAGACAGGCTGACCCTGTAATGCTTGAACCTATCGGCACTCTGAAAGTAAATGCACCTGATGAAAATACAGGTGATATCATGGGCGAGCTTAACAAGCGCAGAGGCAGAGTTCTCGGCATGGAGCCTGTTGGCAATGGCATTACACTCATTCAGGCAGAAGTTCCGCAGAGAGAAATGCATGACTTTGCAATGTACCTCCGTCAGACTACAAGAGGCATGGGAAGTTTCTCACTTGATTTTGAGAGATACGAACAGCTTCCTGCAACACTTCTTGCAGAGGTTATCTCAGCTAATGCAGCAGAGGAATAAAAATAATGTGATCAAAGGCTGTGCAGTATTCTGTACAGCCTTTTTTAAAAAAATTTTTTGCCGTAGATTACGGTATATCGGGAAAAATTAAAAAACCGAAAAATTTTTTGAAAAAATTTCAAAAAAAGGGTTGACAAATGGAAAGAACCGTGCTATAATAATTAAGTCGTCGGGAGCTGATACCGATGACTAAGAGAATAAAGTGGGGGTTTAGCTCAGCTGGGAGAGCATCTGCCTTACAAGCAGAGGGTC
>JAKSQT010000047.1 GCA_024403995.1 Ruminococcus sp. | reverse complement strand
AAAGCCTGTTTCAACTTACGGACTTGCTCTCGAAAGCAATCATATTCACTGGGGATCTGTTTATCAGGACAAGGCTGTTTCCAAAGACGATAACGGAAATCCGTGGCCGTCAAACTACTCTACAGGTGCTTCCCCTTATATCACAGGAAACTCAAACTTTGTCTACTACTGGTTACAGCAGTCTTACAATACCGTCCCTGCACAGATCTGTCAGGAGCTTACTCCTGATGCTGTCTTTAAGTTCTGCAAGGAAAAGCTTGGTATGGATCTTGAAGACCGTGATAACGGTATGGCTCCTCTGTCGGTAGGTTCACTTACAGATGGACTTACTCTTGAAAACCTCGTAAATGCCTACCTTCCTTATGGTAATGAAGGTTTCTACAGTGATGCCCACATCATTACAAAAATCGAGGACAGCAATCACAATATCATCTACGAGAACAACGGAAATTCAAGAGAAGCAGTCAGCGACGAAACTGCATGGGTAATGAACCGTCTCCTTAAAAACGTTGTCCAGAACGGTACAGGTACTGCCGCACAGCTCAGCAATAAAGTTGTAGTCGGCAAAACAGGTACTACCGAAAACTGGTGGAACGAGGTCTTTGTCGGTCTTACCCGTGACTTTGCAAGCGGTATCACTGTTGGTTACAAGTACTACAATGATGCACTTTCACTTCCTTCAAACTTCCTCTCTGCTGCGGTTTGGAACAATGCTATCGGTGAATATGCGAATACTCAATTCCTTGATACTCCTGCCGATTTTGATCCTGTAGAAACTGTTGTCGAAGGCTATATGTGTGCAAGCACAGGTAAAATTGCTGCTTCATACTGTCCTCACGGTTCATACGGCTACTGGAAATCTACTAATGCTCCGTACTGTGACGGTTCAGGATCTTACGGAAGTACAAACTATATCAACGGTCAGCCGACAAACCAGACCAACTCCAATTCTTGGAGCAACACAGGCAATACCGGAAATTCATGGTCTGACACAAGCGGAGGCAGCTCATGGTCAGGCGGCGACACAAGCAGCTCAGGCGGTGACTCATCATGGTCAGGCGGCGACACAAGCGGCGGCGACTCATCATGGTCAGGCGGCGACACAAGCGGCGGCGGTGACTCATCATGGTCAGGCGGCGATACAAGCGGCGGCGGAGATGCCGGCGGTGCTGCTGATGCAGGCGGCGGAGATGCCGGAGGTGCTGCCGATGCAGGCGGCGCTGCACAATAATAAATAATACGGGTGATTTTTTTGAATAATTCAATAAGACTTTGCTGTCCATGCCATTTCGGTCTGGAAAGCGTTTTAAAATACGAAATTCAAAAAATCGGCGGAACTGACCTCAGAGTCAGCGACGGCAGAATCTCCTTTACGGGCGACGAAAATATCGTCGCCCGTGCTAATCTCTGCCTGTCTACCGCCGAAAGAGTTCTTATTGAACTCATTGAATTCAAGGCAACTTCATTTGAGGAGCTGTTTCAGGGCGTGAAAGCTATCGAACTTGAACGCTATATCGGCCCTCAGAACGCATTCCCTGTCAAGGGCGACTCACTCAATTCAGCTCTCCACAGCATTCCTGACTGTCAGTCTATCATAAAGAAAGCTGCTGTTGAGCGCCTTAAATCAAAATACGGCATTACATGGTTCGATGAAACAGGCCCGACTGTTCAGATATCATTCAGGATATTCAAGGACGTGGTTTCAATATACCTCGATACAAGCGGAGTCGGTCTGCATAAGCGTGGCTACAGACGCATTTCAAATGCTGCTCCTATCAAGGAGACTCTCGCCGCAGGAATTATTGACCTTGCCCGTGTACGTCCTGATACTGTTGTATGCGATCCGTTCTGCGGAAGCGGCACTATTCTCATCGAATCAGCACTTAAAGCGCTGAATATCGCTCCGGGACTGAACAGACGCTTCGCCTGCGAAAAATGGGAAAGCATGGACAGCCGCATATGGCAGGAAGAACGCAAACGTGCAATCGACAGCGTAAACAAATCCGCACAATTCCAAGCCATAGGCTTCGATATTGATGATGATGCCGTTGCACTGACACTTGACAATGCACATAAGGCAGGCATAAAGTCACGCCTGAAAATTGAACAGGCTGATATTTCCAAATTCGTACAGCCTGAGGATTCGATAGTGATCTGCAATCCTCCTTATGGCGAAAGACTGCTTGAACTGCGTGAGGCTGAGGATATTTACCGTAAAATGGGACGTGTTCTCGGAAAAGGCGGAAACCGTCAGAGCTACATAATTTCCGCACACGAACAGTTTGAAAAATTCTTCGGTACTGAAGCACGCAAACGCAGAAAGCTCTACAACGGCATGATAAAATGTCAGCTTTATATGTATTTTTGAGGTGATTTTATGGAAACAGTTCTTTTGATCATCGGCGTTATCATTATTATTCTGGCATCAGTTCTGCTTGTTTTATTGCTGAAACTCTCAAAGAACTGCGGTACGGGCGGCAGCGACAGCTCGGAAATACGTCTGCTTATCGATACATTTAAAAATGACAGCTCCTCCGCCAGCCGTGAACTCAGGGAGGAGCTGAGTTCTAATATGCAGACTTCTGTCCGTAATCTGGGAGATATGCTCAACGCAGCACAGCGCTCGGCAGGCGAAAATCAATCTGCTAAAATCACCGACATGAGCGCTCAGATATTCCGCAGACTTGAAGACATGGACAGAATATTATCCGAAAAACAGACAGCTTCGGGAAATGCCGTAAACCAGCAGTTACAGATACTTGAAAACCGCTTCAAATCGCTTGAAGCCAACAACGAAATGAAGCTCGATGCCATGCGCTCGACCATGACAAAACACCTCACAGGCATTCAGGAGGATAATACCAGAAAGCTCGATGCAATTCAGGCTGCCGTAAACGAAAAGCTTGAAAGCAAGATGACCGAGTCATTCAGGCTTGTCAGCGAACGCCTTGAACAGGTCTACAAGGGGCTTGGCGAAATGCAGAACATCGCTTCAGGCGTTGGTGACCTGAAAAAGGTGCTCTCAAATGTCAAGAACCGTGGTATTTTAGGCGAAATTCAGCTTGGTGCAATTCTTGAGGATATTCTCGCCCCCGAACAGTATGACAAGGAAGTACCGACTATACCGAAAAGTTCAAATCGTGTGGAATTTGCCGTAAAACTTCCGAATGGCGCTGACGGCGGATACATATATCTCCCTGTTGACTCGAAATTTCCGGGTGATACTTATGCCGCTTTGCAGGACGCTTATGACACAGGTGATGCAAACATAGTGGCTGAGGCAAAAAAAGCCCTTGCTGCCGCTATCCGTAAATCTGCAAAGGATATCTCCGAAAAATATGTAGAACCACCATATACTACAAATTTCGGCATCATGTTCCTGCCATTCGAGGGACTTTACGCCGAAGTCGCAGGCAGCGGTCTGATCGAGGAACTGCGAAGGACATACAGCGTTTCCATCACAGGCCCGTCCACAATGGCTGCCATGCTCAATTCTCTCCAGATGGGCTTCCGTACATTGGCTATACAGAAAAAAAGCAATCAGGTGTGGGAGATACTTGGTTCGGTCAAAGCCGAATTTCTCACGTTTTCAAAGGCTCTCGAAGATACGCAGAAACATATCAAAAAGGTCGATGATGACCTTGAAAAGCTCGTCGGTGTACGTACCCGTCAGATAAACCGCCGTCTTAACGCAATTGAGACTGTTGACATGGGCACTGTTAACGACAGACTGGATTTTGAGGATTAATGCAAGGGTGAGCTTATGGACTACTTCACAAAGCGCAGGATACTGCATTTCTTCTTCCCTAACCGCTGCCCGGTATGCGGAGAGATACTGCACTGCAATGACAAGTTCTGCGAAAAATGCACTGAAAATATTGAATACTACGACGGCGACTTTAAGATAAACGGAGCTGTCAGTTTCAATGCATTCTATGTTTACAATGAGAAGATAAATTCTGCGATTTTTCTCATGAAGGACGGTATATGCGGTAATGCAGACTTTGCCCTTGGTACTGAACTTGCTGAACATCTCATAAAAAAAGGTGTAAAAGCTGACATTATTATCCCTGTTCCGATGACAAAAAGCGCCATAAGAAAACGTGGCTTCAATCAAAGTATCTTACTCGGCAGACAGCTTGAACGTGTCATGAATATCCCGCTTTATGCCGATATTGTGAGAAAAATACGCTCCACATCCGCACAGAAAACTCTGTCTCGTGATGAACGTCTTGTCAATCTGAAAAATGCTTTTGAAGTGTCACAGACTGAGATTATACGTGGCAAATCGGTGCTTCTTATTGATGATGTCTGCACGACAGGTTCAACTCTTGCCGAAATTACGGAAGTTCTCATGAAATCAGGCGCAAATGAAGTACACTGTGCCGCTTGCTGCAAAACTTTATAGATCATCACATATATGGCGATATTCTTGACTTTGCGGAAAATATGTGATATAATTCAAAATAGGGATTATTTATTTTTCAAGGGGAATTTTTTTATGGACGATTATATTGAAGTCAAGGTGCATTCTTTTGACATCGTAAACGGCTTGATTCTTTCTTTTTTCATTTTTTCCTGTTTTTTTACTTTTTGTCTTTGGCTGACATATCAATCGGTCAGTATGGGAGTATGGTTTGTGATTCTGGGTGTTCTCTCATGTTTTTATGTGTATTTATATGCTTTCCGCCCGATTGTCATTAAATCTGACGGAAATAAGCTTTGCTGGAAACATCTCAAAAAAGTCCATACAGTCTATCTGGCTGATATAAAAGAAATTGTGTGCGAACCTTATGAATGGCGTGGCAAAAACAGCAGTATGCAGCGCATCAGGCTGACATTCACTGCCGGCGGAAATTATTATGAATTCAATGATGATGTAAAATCGGCTGAGCTGCTGAATGAAAAAATTAGCGGCAATCCCGCTGATGTTCCGTTGATTCAGCTTTACAACTTCCTGAAAGAGCATTGCAAAAATTATTCTGAAACTTAACACCTCAAAAAAATTACGGCTGACAAGATTTTTTCTTATCAGCCGATTTTTTTATTTTTTTCTGTTACACTTTGCACTCTAAATTCAAATAGATATTATGAAACCGAAATTAATGCATTAGGCGGTGAAAAAATGAAACAGGACGAATTCCGCAAAATAACGAAGAAGTCCCGTCATAAAGGCTACAGAATGCTGTTTGATGAATACTGCAATTATGTTTATGCGATCGTATTCAACAGACTGCGAAGCTGTGCAAGCCGTGAGGATATTGACGAGTGTGTGGGTGACGTTTTTTCAGATGTTTACAGATATTTCGACTCTGACGGCAGTTTTGAGGGCGATATGTCGGGATTTATTGGTACTGTTGCAAGACGCAAGTCATCATATTACTATAACAGGCTTACGTCAGGAAGTGACAGCATTTCTCTTGATGATGATGAAGTTCAGTCAGTATTATCAGGTGATGACGTTGAAAATGAAGTCTCACAAAATGAATTTCAGCGTCTTCTTATCGAGAAAATTTCAGAGCTTGGCGAACCTGACTATACTATAATTATCCAGAAATACTACTATAACCGTACATCCTCCGAAATTGCTCGAATAGTCTCAATGACTCCCGAAGCAGTCAGAATGAGATGCGGACGTGCGCTGAAAAAGCTGAAAACCATACTCGAAAATTCAGGAATGACATTATGAGGAGAGATATTATGAATAAAGATAATTTTGATTTGAAATCGCTTGAAAATGCCGATAATCCAATAGTTGAAAAGCTCGTTAACGAGAATATGCTTGATGATGCCGAAAAAGACAGAATATTCCGATACAGCATGAAAGAATATTCCAAATCAGGTAAAGAAACTACCATTTCAGGCGTTGAAACATACAAAAAAAGCAACTGGCGCAAACTGCTTTCTACAGCCGCCGTTCTACTTCTCGTTGCAGGATTATGCGGCGGCACGGCAGTTATGCTGAACCGTGGAACGCCTGTAATTGACGATACTTCCGAGGAGATGACCACCAATATTACAACAGAAAATAAATATGTTGTTGTCACATCCGTAACTTCAATCAGTCAGACCACTGCGAAATCCACAGCCGCAAAAATTACCGGAACTTCCGCAAAATCTACGGAAACTAAGCCTGTATCAACAGAAACAGCAGATATAATCAATGAAGCTGATACCACCGATACAGAAGAACAGGATGTCCCGAATGACAATATCCAGCCTGTTGAAAATACAGAAAAAACTACTCCCGTAACTACAATCAAAACAACAGCACCAATAAGAACTACTACTGCTCCACCTCCAACCACTCAGGCTGTAAAAGCAGAAACTACGGCTGTTCAGACTACCGCAGCACCGCAAACGCCCGAAGTCGGCTATACAAATTCTTATCTGTATATGAAGCTCAATTCACTTGAATATCGTCCGTATTCCTGTGATGGACTTCCCGAATACGTGATAACATTCCCTGACGGAACAACATTTTATCTGAACCTTAGCAGTAAATGGGTGCAAAAAGGCGATGGCACTGAAAATGAAGCTGTTCTTCCGGACGATTTAATTGACTGGATCAATACCTATGGCTATCCGACCATGACCGAAACCACCTATATGGATATAGACTGAATAATTTTATTACGGCGCTGTCTATTGATGGAAACCCTTTTGAAAAAGAGTTTCCCTCAAACGCCATAATACTAAAGTCTTTGGAAAGGGGGTCGGGGGCAAACCTTTCCTCAGAAAGGTTTGCCCCGATAAACAGCGCCGTAAATATTATTATTCAGCTTTAAGTGCAGTGAAGTCGAAAATCGGGTAGCCGTTTTTGATGGACTGGCTGTAGCCGTTGCCGACTGTCATGAAATTGAAGTACATATTTCCCAATCTGGTTTCAGGCACAAGGAAGCACATTTCAACATCAACAGTTTCATTCGGTTCAAGAATAACGTGGTTCTTGTCCTCTTTCTGGTCGCCGAATACTGAAAGTGACAGGAATACTCCCGAAATATCATGCTTTTCAAGTGAATCTCTGTAATTACAGCCGTTCGGAAATTCAGGCGGTATTTTTTCGCCTGTTTCGTATCCGACAGGCACACCGTTACTGTCAAATCCTATAATATCAGGTGAAACACCTATATCATACACTTCATCTCTTGTATTCGTATAAGTCGCATTCACTTTCAGAATGTGATAAGGCATATCCTCTGAATACATATCTTCATCAAGAGTATAAACGCCGTCACCGAATTTGTACCATGTTCTCGTATTTGGCAGGATATTACCGTTTTCGTCCATATATCTGCTGTAATCAGCATCCCAGCCGCAGGCATCCGTTGTAATTCCGTCAAAGCTGTCGGTCAGTTCTGCGCTGTTTACCCTTACAGTATAGCCGCCCCAGCCGTCATGAGCCGCATAATCGGCAGTATCGCCTATGTTCAGCACTACCCTGTCCTCCTCGGCAACAGGCTGGGTTATTGACTTCAAATATTCATTTTCTGCATCAATTTCAGCCTGTGACGGCTTGTCAAGCCACGGGAAATACTCTCCGAAACGCATTTCATCAGTCTCATAAAGGGTTGCATTGTCAATAATCTTATACATATCCTCCTGACTGATATCGTCGGTGATAAACAGTTCAAGCAGATATCTCGTATCATTGAAGAATATCCAGATATCACGTCCAAAATTTGACTCATCGCCATTATTATAACTGATACGATAGTTTATCATTGCGGTCTTGTCGCCTGACTCATAGTTTTCACAGCTTGCGGAATTTGAAAGATCGACCTCAAAATCTCCCTCGGCAGGAATTCTGTAGAATACAGGCGTAATGCCGCCGTTTGTATCCATGTTGTGAATCTTTCCACCGTATGGAGTATCCTCGCCCATCCACTGATAACCGTCAGGCAGATAGCCAAGCTCAAACATCATGTACTGTTCCTGTGTCGGTTCTTCTGCGGCAGATGTTTCTGTCTGAACCTCGGAAACAGGCTGTATCTTTACAGTATTCTGATAAGGCGCAGTCTTTTCTATCTTCGCATTTATTCTGGTATATGCATAGACTGTAGTCGGCACAAGCACCAAAGCGGCAGCCATAACTGCGGCTGCGGCAGGAAATCTATGTTTTTTCTGAACTTTCTTTGTTTCTGCATTATTCTCATTTCTGTATCTTTTCATAATCAAATTTACCTCCTCGTCGGAAAGCGGCGTTTCCTCTGACAATTCCACGTCATTGCGTGTTTTGTTCAGCAGACTGTATATTTTGTCATTCATACTTATTCCTCCCTGTAAAATATTCAGGATTATTTTTCATTATCTTCTTCTTTGCCCGTGACAGGCGGTTATAGATATTGCTTTTGCGCTGATTTAAAGCTTTTGCCGACTCATCTATCGTGTCGCCGTTCCAGAAAATCCTTATGAACAGCGCCTTGTCCTCGTCATTCAGACAGGATATCAGCTCCATAAAAAAGCCGTTGAACACCTCGTTGTCCGTCATATGCGGTATATCGGCAATTGTCAGTTCATCAGCATCAAGTGTCGGTTCAAGCCGTGTAAGCTGTTTCAGTCGGTTCAGCGCAGTGTATTTCGCAACAGCCGCCGCCCAGTTTCTGAAGGAGTTTTTCGTCTCGTCAAAGAATGAGATATTATCCCATATTTTCATTATGCTGTCGTACAGGCACTCCTCGGAGTCCTGCGGATATAAGTACAAAATACGGTTTATTACGGCTTTCATTGTTCCGCCGTAGTTTTTTATAACGAATTTGAGAGCGTCCTCGTCTTTTCGTTCAATATATTCAATAAAATTATCCTCGGTTATCTTCACTTAGTTCGGTACCTCCTTGCTGTGAATTCCTCCTTCACTTATTATTACAGATTTGAAATGCCAAATCTATCATTTTTTGTAAAAGTGAGCTTATAAAAAATTATTATAGGCACATATAAAAGGACATTTTTATGAAACACAAAATATTATTCATATCAGCACTTCTCATATCTTCTTCATTTTGCTCTGCAAATTCCTGTATTCCGGCAAATGCAGAGTCATACACAATGGGTGACATCAACGGAGATGCAATAATCGACTCCCGTGATGCATCTCTCGTTCTCAGGTATTATGCCGTAACATCCGCAGGCATAAACGGACGTTTTTCTGCTGAACAAATGCTTGCCTCAGACGTAAACAAAGATAATATGACAGATGCCCGTGATGCTTCGTTAATTCTCGGCTACTATGCATATTCATCCGCAGGCGGCAATCTTTCAATAGACGAATATATTTCAGGAACACATGAAACACTCCCTGATATACATATTGATTCGCCGTTATGCAGGTCTGCCGCACTGTTTTGCGCCGATACACAGACAATGCTATATGCTGACAAAATCCACGAAAAAACAGCACCTGCAAGCATTACAAAACTGCTGACTGCCTCCACAGCACTTCATTATCTTTCACCTGAAACTGTTGTAACTGTCGGCTCTGAACTTTCTCTTGTACACCCGAATTCAAGCCTTTGCCTGATACAGCAAGGTCATAAACTGAAACTTTTTGATTTGCTTACCGGTATGCTTCTGCCGTCAGGCAATGATGCCGCATACACCGTTGCTGTAACAACTGCAAGGACAGTAAGTCGGAATACAGCCATGTCCGATGCGGAGGCTGTACAGTATTTCTGCGGTCTGATGAATGATTTTGCAAAGAATATCGGCATGAAAAACAGTCATTTTGCAAGCCCTGAAGGCTGGGACAGTCCCGACACATATACCACCGCCGCAGACCTTGTAAAGCTTGCGGAATACGCTTTCTCTGTGCCTGAAATTCGTGAAATAACAGGCACTTATCAGAAGAAGGTATATTTCGTTTCAGGCGAAAATATCACATGGACAAACACCAATAATCTGATAAATCCAAACAGTGTATACTATTGTTCAGATGCAGTCGGAATGAAAACAGGCAGTACAGAAGATGCCGGAAACTGCCTTATTGCCGCCTTTGTCAATAACGGCAAAACTTATTTTTCAGTAGTTGTCGGCTGTGCGGATAATACAGACCGATATGAACTGACACGGAAAATTCATAACATTATTTCATATAATTTCAGCGCCGAAAGCACCTATTTATGATGCATCCGGCGTTTTTATATTTACATTCACGATTTTTTCTGATATAATTTCTATAAACCTGAAACCTTTTATGCATAGATAACGTCTTAATAGTGAAGCAGCTTCAGAAAGGCGGTGAATTTTTGTGGAGGATAATGATATAATAACCGAATTTGAACAGCGGAATGAGGACGCTTTATCCCATACTACCGAGAAATACGGCAAAACTATCCACAAAATCGCAGAAAATATCCTTGGAAATACTCACGATGCAGATGAGATTCGGAATGATGCACTTATGAAACTCTGGTCAACAATTCCTCCTCAGCATCCACGCAGTCTTTTCGCCTATATTGCAGTTATCGTGCGAAATATCGCATACGACAAATGCCGTGCCGACAAACGAAAAAAACGTTACGGCGAACAGGTACAAATTGCTCTTGATGAGTTTTCGGAATGCATCCCCTCAGATTTTGACGTTGAAGGTCATACCGACAGCCGTCAGTTATCTTCTGAAATACAGGCATTCCTCGGCACTCTCCCCCAATCGTCACGCATTATATTTTTACAGCGCTACTGGGCGATGATGCCTGTTGCCGATATCGCAGAGAAATACGGCATCAACGTAAATACCGTCAAGACAACTCTGCGCCGCACCCGTGAAAAACTACGCATTCACCTTGCAAAGGAGGGATTCTATGAATAAAATGACACCTGAAATAATGAAAGCCATGCTTGATGATATTCCGCAGAATTACATAGATGAACTGAACAATGCGGATATCTCACTTGACGAACTCAACAGCTTTAATGAACAGCCGCAAAATGAAGAATGGAGCACATGTGACAATATCATGCTTGTGCAGAATACAAAGCCACGCCGAAAAATTGCTGTTATATCAGCTTTTGCAGGCACTGCGGCTGTATTCGCTATTGTTCTGGGAATTGGTATGCATATCAACAGGAATAAGCCTGATACCGATACTCCTGCACCAAATCTGTTTGAGTCAACAACTTTATCCTCTGATATTCAGCAAAATGACCCACATACAACTGAAAATGTATCAGAGAATATAACCGTTCCTGACTTTACCTTTCTTAACTGCGACGAAGCTGTTGATACAGCCAAATTTCTTGGTCTTGATATCGAAAAAAAATATGTTGAAAGCAGCGAAAAAGCCGGTATTATTACAAGGCAGTCTCCAACGGCTGGAACTAAAATAAAATCAGGAGAAACTCTTACACTGTATATTTCAAGCGGCTCAGAAGATACATCTCCCACCGCTAAAACTACTTCAGATGAAGAAATCATCGAAACAAAGTCAGTTAAGCCGTCCTACAGGACAACAAATGCTGTACAGGCTGAAAACAGCACAGCTTCAGATAAAACCACAGCCGAAGCAAATACAAAAACAACAGCTAAAACTACTGCATCTCCTAAACATACTACTAAAGTAACCACCGATTCGTCAGGATCAGACGGCAAAAATACGCATTATCATTCGCTTGAAAATACAAAGAAAATAATCGCCGAAAGCAATACATTTTGGGAAATGCTTGAAAAAGAAGAAGCTATTTCACATTTTAGCCGTGAATATGGTTCTGGTATCAGCCACATTGAATATGATATTGATTTCTATAAAGGCGAAAAAATAGTGTATACAAGTCAGGAGGAAATTATTTACTACAACAGCAAAAACAGTATTGGTGAAATGCTGTATCAGGGACGTACATACGACAACACAACTGAAGCTTTGAATAACAGACGGCTTGAAGAATATCTTGTTTCTCTCGGCTATTCAGCATCAGACATTGAAATAATGAAAAATTCAAGGGTGAAAATATCCGACAAGGAAAGTGCCCTTGCTGTAGCATCACTGAACTTTATCGGATATGAAAATCATTATTATGATGACGAGATCTTTTTTGAGTACAATACAGATACTACTGAACTTATTGACAAAGCGGCAGGATTGGGAACATTGTCATATCTTGATGTTTTCGCACCGCCTGTTCTGAATGATGAAATAAAAGATGAGCACACCGACGGCAGATATCGTGGAGGCCGTCTCTGCTATAATGTGGATTTTACCAACGGAATGTGCCAGAATGAGGAAAATTCTCTTGTTAATCTCGTTTTCAGAACATCAGATAAGAATGACATACAGTTTGATTCCAAATACGGCTATCCGTCCCATGTGCTGTATTTCGGTGATGTATGCATTGATGAATACTGGGATTACAATGATATCATGCAGTATTTCCTCGATTTAAAAGAATACAGCCAGTTCAGCGTACTTTCTGCTGAGATTGCTGTGATAATACATATTGATGATACACCAACACAGCTCATGCAGCCGCAGTTATCACAGCCGAAAGAAGTTTTCAGAAGGCTCTGCGATATAGTTCTCGGAACAGAAGATAATTTTGAGTAATTATCGCAATTTTAGTTAGATCAATAAACGAAGCAAAAATTTTGTAATAATATGGGTATAGAACGCCTGTCAGGTTTACTTTAACTGGTAAATCTGACAGGATTTTTTTATTGTATTGACTTTTTATTTTTTCGGGTATATAATATATGGGCACATCTAAGAAAATGTTTTGAGTAAAAAAACAGATAAGTGCAGTAGATGCAAGGAAATTCCTCGAAGGCGTGCTTTCGCACTACAAGAGGGACTGACGCAGCAGATACTGTGCATAGCTGCTTTTTCTCAGAAGTTTATTTAGAGGTGCCCATATAGCAGTTTGGGTGATATTGGGGGATTTTCTGACTTTCCACGGCTCTGCCGGTAATGATCAAAAAACAGAAATGCAGTCAGATGTCCCGTTTGCTTAATCGGAGGGAATTATGAAGATAAAAACAATTTTTTCGGTTGCTGCTTTGCTGTGTCTGCTGACAGGCTGTGGCAATGACAACATGGATTTTCCGTCAGAGGAAAACATCATGACAACTACTGACATTCTGACTTCAAAGACGGATATGCAGTCAACATCAGAGATCATTTCAGAAGAACCGCAGATAAATGACATTACAAATACACAGAAAGAATTCAGCTTTTACAGAGATCATATGAAAATATACGGCAGAATCTTTCTTCCTGATGGTGACGGCATTTTTCCCTGCGTAATCATTTCATCGGATCTCGGCAGGGAGTATAAGGCATATGAGGCATATGCATCTGCATTTGCTTCGGAAGGTGTAGTAAGCGTTATTTTTGACTGCACAGGCGCAGTCGTTCCAAGCAACAGCGGCGGAAAAGTAATTGATATGACAGCACAGACCGAAAAAGCCGACATTCTCACCGTTGTCAGCAATATCATGGATATGCCGCAGATAAACAGCAAAGGCATTTTCCTCATGGGTGACGGCTTCGGCTGCAATACTGCAATTTATGCCGCTGCTGAAAAGCCTGATATGATAAAAGGCGTTATTCTTGCTGAACCTGCACTTGACTTTTCCGATAATCTGAAACAGCTTTTCCCAGACGGAACAGAAATACCGTCACTTCTTGAAGATCCCTTCTACGTCGGAAAAGATTTTATAACAGAACAACTTTCATCTGACATTTTTGAGCTTATGCCGAGATTTAAGAAAAATGTCCTTATTATGAGTGACGCTGCTGACGAAAATAAACTTAAATATTCGGAAAAAGCTCATGTTTCATTCCCTTCTGCTATTCTCATGTCTGTAAAAGATCTCAACGGAAATGTAAGCAGAACCCAAAACCAGAAGGTCATCGATGAAACTCTCCGCTTTGTAAAAGCAAATAAAAGCTGATTTTTTTCAGATTATTGTCCGCTTTGATAAAGTTGATACGATAGTATTTATAGAAACAACAATTGGGAAACAAAGATAAACATTCCCAAAGAACAAAAGAAGAAAAAATAAATAAAGGGCATCTCTGAAAATACATTTTTCTCATAAGTTTTTTCAGAGATGCCCTAAAATCAGAACCGTGCTTGCAGCAGCGAGAATTTCGCCGCCGTAAGCACGGTTTTGTTTATATCAGGATTTTTCAGGAAGTGATGTAATAAGCTCAAGTCTGTATTTCTGAATAGCAAGAGCATCATTGTTTGTAACGCCGTCACCACGGTTACAGCAGTCTGCATTATTCCAGCCGATTTCAGTTATATGCGAATCGTCAGTGCCTTTCAGACCATATTTGTCAGGATTGACAAGTGCCTGCATTATCATTACGGTATCTGCGAGGTTTACTGTCTTATCACAGTTTGCATCTCCGCACAGACCTGCCTCAGCAACATCATATGAAGCCATTTCCGCAGGCTTGTCCACTGCCTTTGCAGTTGATGCATTCCATACATTTGACCACCAGATCTGAACTTCACCCGATGTCACATCTTCAGGAAGTTTATCAAGCGGCAGTGAAACTGTGAGTTTGCCGTCAGAGTCAGTATTTCCGCTCCATTCAACATTGACCCAGTCCTCAGGCTTCGGGCCTGCACTGTATCCGAATGCTCCGCCGACGGATGCACCTGCCTCACCCTTGATAACAAAGCTGAGTTCATTTCCCGACTTGCTGCCTGACGGGATTTCTACAGGATACTTCTGCACTTCAAATTTATAGCCTGCCGATGTTGTGGTTGTAACAGCAGTATTCTTTGTGGTCGTAGTTTTTGTTGTAGTTTTTGAAGGATCAGGCGCATCAGTTTTTCTTGAATACAGATCATCAGGAAGCTCATCAAGTGTGATGCAGTATTCGCTCTGATACATTGCTATAGTATCCTCTTTTGTATTGAATGTCGGATTTGAAAGGAAGTTGATATTATCGCTTCCGCCGTCATACCATGTGCAGAAATAGAGCCAGCCCGCTTTTTCATCGGTAAGATTGCCAACAGTTGAAAAGCTGTCATTTTCCGCCATAGCCACCATTTTTGCGCTGTCATATCTGTTCATTATATTATAGAACGTCGAACTTGCAGGACTGTCATTGTGAACAAGTCTGCCTGCCCAGTTATCCTCGGCAAGATATACTGTACAGCTGTATTTATCATAGCCGATGATATCAACATATTCATCACCCGGATACCAGTCTGCGGATGTATCAAAGTCATAGCTGTTCCATTCCCAGATAAGATTGTGACAGCCGAATTCATTTGTGAGTGTCTCATAAGTATATATCCAGAGCTTTTTATATACTTCCGAGCCTTCCTTGCCCCACCAGAACCATGAGCCTGTCTCACCGCCGCCGCCTTCTGCCTCGTGGAGAGGTCTCCAGATAAGCGGAATGCCTTCTTCTTCAAGTTTATTGAATTCAGCCGCAAGAGTTTCGAGTGCCTGATGATAGTACTCATACTCCTTTGTACCCTTTGTATAGGCATTTGACGGCTTGAAATCATTATCCTTTGCACTGTATGATGTCTGGCTCCAGTCAATTCTGTCCCCGATCTTATAGCTTTCCATCTGATTCGGAACATTGATATGGAATGAAGCAGTTGCAATGCCGTTTTTATTTTTTACCCAGTCAGTCACACGCTTTGTAGAACCGTCATCACTGCCGTATGCAGGACAGCAGAAATTGCCGTAATCAAATCCACGGATAGCCGGATAGTGACCTGTTGTATCGTTGAGATATTCAAATTCAGTCTCAAGTCCATGAGGGCCGCCGCTGTATATCTCCTGTTGACCTGAAATAATGTGTTTTCCGTACATATCGGAAAGATAAGCCATAAGAGAACGTGTCTCAGCAGTTGCCTGAATGTCAGTGCAGGTATTCTGAACAGCCTTTATTTCTGCAAGTGAAGCAGCTTCCGCTTTAAGATAGTCAAAGCGCATCCAGCCCCAGAAGCTTTCGATCTTTATTGTATTCTTACCCTTATTGAGCTTGAATGTTCCTATGCTTGTTTCAGCAAATCCGTCGTTCGGTGAAAAGCTTATCTGCACTGACGGAGCATCATTCACATAGAGATACTGCGTTTTTGCGCCGCTTGCTGTATCAAGGCTGTAGCAGACAGTCAGCTCATACATACCTGTTTCAGGAGCTTCGATCTCCATTGTAAGAGTATCCCCCGCTCCCTTCATGAAAACGTATCCTTCGCCTGAATAGCCTTCTTCCGAGGTATCAATAATTGTATCGCTGCCCTTGTCGTCACGCTTTTTGACTTCGATCTCTGCGGTTTCAAATTCATAGATCTTATCATCGGCGGCAATTGTCATCGGTGAGGTGACATTGAATATCATTGCGGCAGCCATTATTGCTGCACTTGTTTTTTTCAGAAGTTTTCTATGCATTTTAATACCCTCCACATAAAAATTAAGGCAACACCGCACAAAGATTGTGCGGCAGAAACGCAGTTAGATTTTTCGTCAGATTGTACAGAAATTTTGCAGGCATACTGTCGTATGGCAAAGAATTTCTGTGCAAGATGACGGGAAAGATACAAGTTTATGACGTACAAAGTCGTCAGACGTGCTTTGTGCGGTGTTGCCTTAATATGGTAAATTTATGTTTTTGTGCTTTAATTATAGTATATTTCAGCTAAAAAATCAATAGTTAACGTAAAATAAAGAAAAACTTCGTAGATTTAAACAATACAAACTGAATTTTATTAGGCTCTTTGCGGTGTGTCAGCTTAAATTATTAATATTTTCGCAAGTTAAAATAATCAGTATTTTGTTGATTGAGCAATAATATCAAGTATCATTTTTGAATATTCCCTGCCTGTCGGAAGTTCCTGATCGGCAGTTATCATGCGTCTCTTTGTTTCGGTCTTTTCTCCTGTTTTGGGATTGAAGCCTTCTGCCGTGACATCTTTATAATACAGACCTATGCCTCGTTTCTGCCACGCAGGAAGATCATTATAGTTTATATTTCTCTGAAACAGCAGCTCATTCTTGAAAGCGATACTTTTGCCCGAAAGCATAGCAGTCGCCTCTTTTCTGCTCATTCCTTCCTTGCGGAGCGTCCAGTAACACCATGCATTAAGCGAATTTCTGTGCGAATCCTCCTGTCTCCAGAGGAAATAATCAGTCACACGCTTCAGATTAGGCAGCGGAACGATACGGCAGTCAAAAGTTGCTGCCATTCCAAGTTCAAGCGAAAATGCCGCACTTGTTTCTCCTGCAAGAGTAGTGCTTAATTTACGTACCTTTCTTCCGAAACTGTTGTCCTCGGGATGAAAAAGCAGTGATATCTCATCGCTTTCCGTATAACCATAAACTATATTAAATCCGCATTCCATGGCACATTTCGCTGTATGTATCATCATATCCCTGAACCTTTCATCAAAAGGTGCTTCAAAGTCGCAAAGTTCCTTTGTCAGCCTTGTGAATGAGCGTCCGTCAAGTCTTGCAGCAATGTACATATCAGGAAGTATGAACTGATCGAGTGACTCCTCATAAACACGCATTTCCCTATCAAATTCCTTGAATTTCATTCTTCTCTCCTCCATTCGGTAACATTAAATCCGCCGTCCGTTATCTCAGCGTAATAAAGTTCATCAAATCCTTCATCATATGTCGGAAGTTCTATTTTCTTTGAAGTTGCAGCAATTGCGGTTGTCGGTATCCTTGCTTTGCCTGTTCGCTGTTCGTTGCGTGGAATGCACTCAGCTATGACAGACCTCATATAATAGCCGATTATCCTGTATCCGCTTCCTTTTGCCATTTCAAAATATTTCTGTCTGTCCTCTGCCGACGGATTGGTATTGTCTATGACAAAATCTTCATGATTTTCAATGCATGACATTACTGCAAGCCGTTCTTTATTCCGTGTATTCAGTTCATCAAGGCTTATATGCCTGTATTCAGCCAGATATGACTTGCAGAAAGTAGACTTTCCGCTTGCCTGCAGCCCCATCATAATAACCATTCTATCCATTATATCAACTCTTTTTCATGCCTTTTCTAAAATGAAACGGCTCCCAATTATATTGTTCCCATGCAAAATCAGACATCAGTAAAATATCGAAGAAAATAATCAAAGTCTATTTTGTGGAATATTGCTCCGCCAATTAAGTCTTGAATATTTTATGCGAAGTAATGAAGGAGAAAGTCAAGGAAGAAAGCCGCAGGAATACTTACGTATTTCAAGGTTTTCTGACGCAGAATTTCTTCTTCAGGACAAGCAGAAAAATTCAAGATTTAGTTGGTGGAGCAATAATATGTATTATACCACTTTAACATTTTTATTTCAAGGGCTTTTGTTTGAAATAGAAAATAATCCAAGGGCAGCACCCCACAAAGCACGTCCAACGACTTTGTACGATGTTGCCCAAACAATTTTTTGGTTGACTTTCATTCGGAACTATTCTATAATAGCTATGAATGTACATAACTGCTAAGAATTACGGCAGCAATTTTGGCTGCTATTTCAGTGTCCGATAAAAATCAGAAATCATTTTGTCCGATATCGGATAGTTTATGCGAAAGTATATAGTGAAGACAATATGATATGCAAACAAGGAGGAAAACAATGAGAGACAGTAAAAATAACACACAGCCTGTATTTTCATCGCAAAAAGCCAGAAGATCGCTGTTTGATGAATACTGCAACTATGTTTATGCTGTTGTGATGAATAAACTCAGAATTTGCGGAACCCGTGAGGATATCGACGAATGTGTCAGCGATATCTTCATTGAAATATACAGAAACATCGAAAACAGCGGTTATCCGTCAGGTGATCTGAAAAATTTTATCGGCATGGTCGCCAAAAGAAGGGCTATAGATGCTTACCGTAAAATAAGCCTGCGCTCAGAAAGGAATATTTCAATGGATGACGAGAGTTTTTCAGAGCCTGCGGCTGACGTGAATATAATCGAAAATGCCGAGAAAAAGGAAAGGAATACTATTCTCCTCAACAAGGTAAAAGAACTTGGCGAGCCGGATTCTACTATTATTATACAGCAGTTTTTCTATAACCGTACTGCTGCCGAGATCGCAAAAACTGTTTCAATGACGGCGGCGGCTGTTCAAAAACGCAGCATCAGGGCAAGAAATAAGCTTAAAGGTATGCTCACCGAAGTCGGAATCACTATTTAAGGAGGTGCGGATATGAAGGAAAATTTATTCGATGAGATAGATGATATGAATATTGAAAGAATTTCAGAGGAATATGATGTGCTTAGTAATAAGGAGAAAGACAGAATGTTCGCACTGATCGAGAAAAAGTATAATTCGGGTGCGGATATTAATTTTGCAGACGGCAATACAGTTTCAGGTGTTGAAGTATACAGCCGTCCTAAATGGACAAAATTTGCAGCAATTGCGGCTTCCGTCGTACTTGTCTGCGGTGCGGGATTTGCAGGCGTTAAGCTGTTTTCAAACATCAACAGAAAAGTACCGCCTAAAGATCCGCTTTCACAGCCTGAGACCACCGCTCCATGCTGTACGGAAACAACAGCTTCAACAACTACCACGGAAATACTCACAACAACGACTACAACAGTCACTACTGAAATATCCACAGCAACGGCTTTTGTATCAACAACGACACCTTTACCTGTTGTAACGGCTGTTGAGAATTATCAGGAAATATACGATACCGCCGCATCACTTACACAGTCGTGGCTTGAAGTTGCAAATATGGAGCATACGCTTCTGTGTTCCGATGTGGAAACAGATTTTGATATATATCTCAACGGCAATCCTTTCTGTACAATTTATTTTTATGAAGTAACAGACTCACGCTATCCTACATTGCAGTCATGGCTTGACTTTAAAAGCTCTTTTATTGATGACAATATAATCAGAAATAATGATACGAACCGCTATTACTACAGATTAGAAGAAGGACAAACGGAAGTTGTTTCTCCTACACATATCAATATTACTGATGAGAATTGTCCTTATTTGCAAAGTACATTATTCCTGGAATGCAATGGAAAATACTACCGCAACTGTACTATGGGCAGGTGCAGCTACCTTGGACCAGATCCGATATTGAGTTTCGATGAACATCAGTTTGAAATTCAGAAAAAGAGCGATGATAACTATCTGGTTTTGAGATCAGGTGTAGCTGCTGCTGATGATGGAAGTAAAACCGATGAAGCATTCTATCTTTTCGAGATAGCTGAAATAAACGGTAACTGGAAAATAAAGAACTATTATTCTTTTGATGAAGATATTAACGGTAATTTTCATGACTATTCAGACTACGGTATAACTTTCGATACCGAACAGCACAAAATATCAATTAAAAACAGCTATCCTATAATTGCACCTATGCAGTAAATACAAAAAATCCGTGTTCATAACGTCGGTACTCATATAGAAGTTTTTACTCTTTATCGGGGCAAACCTTTCTGA
>JAKSQT010000046.1 GCA_024403995.1 Ruminococcus sp. | reverse complement strand
TTTGTAGGGGACGGCGTCCTCGACGTCCCCAAATAAGTTTTTTGACACGCTGAAAAGGACAGCCGAAGCTGTCCTTTTGTTATTTAATGGAATTATTCAACAGGAACGATCCAGTCAAATGTATCTTCGATCTTGCCCCACTGAATGCCGGTCATTGTATCATAGAGCATCTGTGAGATCTTGCCGATCTTGTTGCCGTTGATCTCCATAACCTTGTCATTCCACTTGAGGTGACCAACAGGTGAGATAACAGCGGCAGTACCTGTACCGAATACTTCGTCAAGCTTGCCTGCATCATAAGCATCAGCAATTTCCTGAATGTCGATGCGTCTTTCCTCAACTTCGATGCCCTTGCTCTTGCATACTTCGATAGCGGACTTTCTTGTGATACCCGGAAGGATAGAGCCCTGAAGCATAGGAGTAACGACCTTGCCGTCGATAACGAAGAAGATGTTCATAGCGCCGACTTCTTCTATGTACTTCTGCTCAACGCCGTCGAGCCAGAGAACCTGTGAATAGTTCTGCTTGTGAGCCTCGTCCTGACCGATGAGAGATGCAGCGTAGTTGCCGCCTGTCTTTGCAAAGCCCATACCGCCTCTTACAGCACGGACATACTTGCTTTCAACGTAGATGTTTACAGGGTTGAGACCTGTCTCATAGTAAGCACCTGATGGTGAAAGGATTATCATGAAGTAGTACTGTGCGCCCGGTTTAACGCCGAGGAAAGGATCGATAGCGATGATGAACGGACGGATATAGAGTGACTCGCCGTCTTTTTCAGGAACCCAGTCCTTCTCGATCTTGAGAAGTTCCATAAGGCACTGCATACCGAGTTCTTCAGGGAGTTCAGGGATAACAAGTCTCTCATTTGACTTGTTGAGTCTCTTGAAGTTTTCCATAGGACGGAAAAGCTGAACCTTGCCGTCAGCAGTTCTGTAAGCCTTCATGCCCTCGAAAACGGTCTGACCGTAGTGGAAGCACATAGCGGCAGGTGAAAGCTCAATAGGAGCATATGGACGGATTTCAGGATCATGCCAGCCCTGTCCCTCGTCATATGGCATAATAAGCATATAGTCAGTAAAGATATGACCAAAACCGAGCTTATCGCCTGGCTGTGGCTTAGCCTTTAAGGTTTCTGCTTTTGTGAATTTGATTTCCATTTCATTCAACCTTCTTTTAATTGTTTTCATTACTTACGGTGAAGTAATTTTTTTGAAAGAGTCTTTTGCAGACTAAAATAGTAGCTGCGGTTATACCTACGGCACATATCGCAGCGGCAGAGGCTGTTACGATGGCTTTCTTCTTACTCATAGATATTCTCCTCTTCAAAAGCGATTTTCATTTTTTGCAAAATGATGTATACAATAATTATACCATAATACGCCATAAATTTCCATAGCGTACAAGCAAAACATTTCACAAATATATCTGCTGTTTTTTGTGCATATTTAACCGTCATATTTGCGTACACGGAGTTTAGCGCCAAGCTTTTCAGCAAGCTCCCGTGATGCATTTATCTGCTCTTCAGGAATAACATCAACGACTGACATCATGACCTCAACTTTGCCTGATTTTACGCAGTCGGCGGTAAATTTCTGCATATTTGCGAATGCATCGGCAAATCTCGGACGGGTCACCTTCATGTAGTCCTCCTCTGTCGGAGCATTGAGGCTTACGGAGATAACATCAAGAGCATCGCTGAGTTTTTCGGCAGTTTCGCCTGATGTACCGTTCACAAGCTCGCCGAGACCGTTTGTATTGAGGCGGAGTTTCGGGCATTTTTCCTTTGTGCGGCGGTATGCCCCAGTTTCAAGGAGAACATCAAGTCTTTCGGTAGGCTCGCCGTATCCGCAGAATACGATATCATCATACTTTGCAAGGTCACGGCTGTCGATATCAGCCTTTATCTCGTCCATTGACGGTTCATGTTCAAGCCACAGAGGGTCAGAACCGTAAGCGCCGTCTGCATTGTTTCTTATGCAGAATGTACATGAACACGGGCATTTATTTGTTATGTTTAAATAAAGATTGTTTCCCACTTCATAGGAAATCGTCATTGCTTTTGCCATAATATCACTCCTTAATCAACGTAAATTCTTGGTACACGCTTTGATATGCCGCAGACTATCTCGTAACCGATAGTACCGCTGAGTACTGCAAGGTCATCGGCAGTAATAATGTCATCGCCCTCACGTCCCATGAGAGTGACGATATCGCCTGAAACAGCGTCAGGAACGTCAGTTACATCTATCATGAGCTGGTCCATGCAGACACGTCCTACTATCTTACAGCGCTTGCCGTGAACGAGTATCTCGCCTTTTGAGCTGAGTGCTCTCGGATAGCCGTCAGCATAGCCGATAGTGACCGTAGCAATACGCATTTCACTGTCAGCCACGAAGGTCCTGCCATAGCTTATACAGTCTCCTGCATGGACGGTTTTGACGTGTGAGATAACGGCTTTAAGCTCCATAAGAGGTTCAAGCCCGTCAGGAATATCAAGGCTTACATCGGGATGCAGACCATAGAGGATAATACCTGCACGGGAAAGGGTGCTTTTCGGGCTGTTTCTGTAACAGGTAGCCGCACTGTTCATAAAGTGGAGGTGCTGGAGCTTTATGCCTTTTGAAACGAGAACGTCATATGTGTCTGTGATGAATTTTTCCTGTTTGTCAGTGTATGCTATGTTATCAGGTGAGTCGCTGTCAGCAACGGCAAAATGGGTATAAATGCCCTCAACGGACAGTTTTTCAATCTTCATCATATCGGCAATTTCAGCGGCGCACTGTTCTGGAGTATCGTGTTTCAGACCAATTCTGCCCATGCCGGTATCTATCTTGACATGACAGCGGATAGGGAGCATCGTATTTTTTACGAGTGCCTCGGCATATTCAGTTGAAACAACGCCCTGAATTATGTTGTACATTGATATTTCATGAGCATATTCAGGCGGTGTATAGCCGAGAATGAGAATTTCAGCGTTCGGGGCGAAGTCCCTGACCGAGATAGCCTCGTCAAGGTTTGAAACTGCAAAATATCTGATATTGCAGTCACTCACAAGGCAGTGTACGATATGTGCATCGCCGTGACCGTATGCATCCGCTTTGACAACAGCCATTATATCTGTTTTTCCGGAGTTGAGACTGCGGATAACTTCCGTGTTTTTTCTGAGCTTTTCAAGGGATATTTCTGCCCATGCTCTTTTAAGGTAAGGTTTCATTATTTATCTTCCTTTCTTTGAAAAATTACTTGAAATGTATAAGAATATATGTTATAATTTAAAGTGATACCGTATGGTATTGTGAAATGAAATGTCAATCTGACGAAACGGAGGTGTATTATGCTGACCTCTCTTGATTCAGGAATACTGCTGAGCAGTCCTGATGATGTTGAATTCTATCCCGAAAGAACGGTATGCATTACAGGACACAGGGAAAAATCAATAATTCCATACATGAATGACAGTTCGTATTTTCATCTGACACGTGCTGTTGTCAGAATGATGCTTTTCAGATATATCGACATGGCTCTTGAAAATGGATATACCGACTTTTTCAGCGGACTTGCCGAGGGGACTGACCTCTGGGCGGCTGAATACCTTCTCATGAAAAAGAATGTCGGCAGCAATATCCGCCTTATCGGAGCGATGCCGTTCCTGAAACATTCAACATTTGCCTCTGTTGATACAAAGCGCTTTCTTCAAAAAGTTGAAAACGGCGCAGACTGTGTTGTACTTCTCAACAATTCGCCTGAAATAACATACGGACGAAAAAAAGAGGCAGGCACTTCAAGCAGTCTTTACAAAGTCCGCAATTATTTCATGGTGGACAATTCATCGGCTGTGCTCGGATTCTTTGACGGAAGGAACAGCTTTTCAGGCACGTCACAGACTGTCTCCTATGCAGAGAAAAAGCACAGGAAAGTACGCTGTTTCGGGCTGAATGATGCTTACCGCATTATCCGTGAGTCAAACTGTGACTTTGATAGAATAAGATCTGCCGTGGCTGAACTTGAAAATATTTTCTGAAAGCGTCTTTATATATTATATCACAAAAGACAGATTTTGCAATATCCTTAATGCACTTTTTTACTTTTCAACAGCTTGTTGAATTCTATGTTTAAACATGGTGTGGATATGCAGATGTTGAAAATGTGGAAAACTTTGTGGACAAGCGAATATTTGTACAAAAGTTTTTAACCAAACGTTCTGGAAAACTTTTTTATTCATTTTCCGACGTATATTTTTATGGTTCGATTTTATACTCTTAGTTTAATTAGGTATTTCTTATACCATTATTATAAAAAATGAAAGGAGCCACTAACTATGGCTAAGAAGAAATCAGGTTCTATTGCAGTTCCTTTTCTCGTAACAGTTTTCATATCTCTCATTGTCGTCGGGGGTACGGCGCTTTGGTTCTATAACCATTTCGGTTTCGGAAAATCGGACAATCCTCCGCTTCCGACTCCACGTACAGGACAGACTATCTCCGTTGAGGATAACCACACGATACTCTTTATCCTCGATGAACCGGAGCAGAGATGCCCTTCAACTTTCGTCCTTATGAGAGCGATACCGCTGAAAAAGGAACTTATTTTCATCGGTCTGCCAACAAATATGATCTCACTCGTTGACGGTCAGCAGCAAGGTCTCAAGGATAGCTATGACAGAGGCGGATGCAATGCCGCTGTTGATTTCGTGCAGAAGGCTTTCGATATCACTATTGACAGATATATGAAGCTTGAGTCCGCATCATTACAGAAAATCTGTGATATTTTCGGCGGCGTAAGCTTTGAGGTGAATATCGATATGGCAGGATTTGTTCCTGACGGCAGCGCACAGTATATGAACGCAAAACAGATAGATAAGTTTATCACTTATTCAATGTTCCGTGACGGCGAAAGAGAACGTGCCCTTCAGGCAGCCGCTGTCATTGCAGCTATGATAAATCAGGCTGACGGAAAGCGTATCGCTGACAACTTCGACAACAGCTTCACAAGCATCATCAACATGACAAACGATACGACTGTTACAAGCGTTGACTATAAAAACCATAAAACTGCAATAAAGACTATGTTCGGAAGCGATGCCTCTATCGCTACTTCACTCATTCTTGACGGTACAGATGCAGATAATGACTTCCTCCCGAGCAATAAGTTCATCGAAGATGTCAAAAAGCAGTATTTCGTTGACGAAAAGACTGACAAGTAATATGTATAAGAATATTTTCGACACCCATGCACACTATACCGACAGTGCATTTGATGAGGACAGGGACAGTCTCCTTGAAAAACTGCCTGAGTGCGGCATAAAATATGTCACGCTTGCCTCATCATGCATTGAGGACACGATCGCTAATGCCGAACTTGCTGAAAAATATGATTATATCTACGCTGCGGCAGGTGTCCATCCTGAATATGCGGACTGCTGTCCCTATGATTATCTTGAAACGGTCAGCAGCACAATATCCGCACATAAAAAAGAAATGGCAGTCGGCGAAATAGGTCTCGACTACCACTATGAAGGCTATGACAGGGATAAGCAGATAAAAATTTTTGAAGAACAGCTTGACCTTGCAAAACAGCTTGGACTGCCCGTTATCGTACACAGCCGTGATGCCGTGGAGGATACTATGAATATCCTGAAAAAACATCGTCCGAGAGGCGTTGTACACTGTTTCAGCGGCTCTGCCGAAACTGCGGCTGAGGTCATAAAGCTTGGTATGTATATCGGCTTCACAGGTGTCCTGACCTTTAAAAATGCAAAAAAAGCAATTAAGGCGCTGGAGAATGTCCCGCTTGACAGGCTTCTTCTTGAAACTGACTGCCCGTATATGTCGCCCGTGCCGTTCAGAGGTCAGCGGTGTGACAGCTCCATGATAGCATATACTGCCGAAAAAGCCGCAGAGGTCAAGGGCATTGCGGTTCAGGAGCTTATTGATATTACCTGCCGCAACGGTATGGAATTCTATGGAATAAACTGATTTTAACGGAGGGAGAGTATGTTTTTTTGTTTCGGTATAACCGAAAAGGGAATAATGCCGCATAATGAGGATGCGATGCTGATAAACAGACAGGTTCTGGATAACGGCAGTGACGAACAGACAATAAACGCTCCCTTTATTCTGGCTGTTTCTGATGGCGTTTCGGGTGAACGTTCAGGTGAGATAGCTTCGGTAATGAGCCTTGAAATGATACGTGAGCTGCGCTATGACGGCGATACTCCGCTTGAAGAATGCATCATGGAGATACACAATAAGCTCGCAGACCAGAGCCGCTCCGACCCTGAAACACATAATATGCAGGCAACTCTGTGCGGAATTGCCGTTGATGAGAATTTCAACATAAAATCTTTCAATGTCGGTGACTCAAGGCTTTACCGTTTCCGACAGGGCAAGCTCAAACAGATATCCCGTGACCAGTCTCTCGTCCAGATGCTCTATGACGAGGGCAGCATCACACTTGAAGAAAAGAAAAACCATGTCCACAGAAATATTATATTTCCTGTGCTCGGAAATCTCAGCGCAACGCCAAAGCCTGATATTATAGAGCTTGACAGCATGGAGTACGGCGATGTTTTTCTTCTCTGTACAGACGGACTTTCGGATTATGTTTCTCCGCTTGATATCGAGGAGATACTTGAATATGCCGAGCCTTTGCAGAGCCGTATAGGCAGACTTGTCACAAAATCACTCGAAAAAGGCTGTAAGGACAATATCACCATTGTCGCAATGGTCTATTACGAGGATAACGAATAATACAAAATATAACAGCGATGTCCGTATAGACATCGGGCACTTATTATTGAGGGAAAACCTTTTGAAAAAGGGTTTCTCCGATAAAAAGCCTGATATTTATACGGACATTGCTGTTATCTTTTATATTTTTGTCATGAGAGCAACGGCGTGGGCGGCGATGCCGAGTTTTTCGCCTGTAAAACCGAGTTTTTCCTCGGTGGTAGCCTTGACGCTTATCTGTGAGATATCGCAGCCGCATACTCTTACGATATTTTCACGCATGGTGATGATATGCGGTGCGAGCTTTGGAGCCTGAGCAATTACAGTAGCGTCGATATTTCCTATGGTATAGCCATTTTCACGGCATACACGCACAACCTCCGCCATGAGTACAAGGCTGTCTGCGCCTTTGAATTTATCGTCGGTATCGGGGAAAAGATGACCTATATCACCGAGAGCGAGCGCACCGAGCATGGCATCCATTACTGCATGGACGAGAACATCTGCATCTGAATGACCGAGCAGACCGACTGTATGGGGGATATCCACACCGCCGAGAATGAGCTTTCTGCCCTCGACGAGCTTATGGACATCGTAACCGTGACCTATTCTGAACATAATATACATCCTTTCTGCTGAAACATTACATATTCATCAGTATTTCGGCAATTTTTATATCTTCCGGCGTGGTTATCTTGATATTTGTATAGTCGCCGACAGTCATGGCTACCTTACCGCCGATAGCTTCAACGAGCTGACAGTCGTCCGTGAAGTCGAGACCGTGTTCAAGGGCAAAATCAACGCCTTCAAAGTAGAGACTGCGTTTGAATATCTGAG
Source organism: Ruminococcus sp. (assembly GCA_024403995.1). Lineage (GTDB taxonomy): Bacteria > Bacillota > Clostridia > Oscillospirales > Ruminococcaceae > Ruminococcus. The sequence continues at coordinate 13,033 of JAKSQT010000046.1, read as the reverse complement.
GAGTCTGCGTGATATAGAGAAGTTTTCTTGGGGGAGTATCGGTGATAAGACCGTCCTCCACGGTTTTTATCGTATCCTTGACAGGGACTCCGAGAGTTGCGCCGCCGAAAACAGAAGCGTCCTTTATGACTTTTTCGATATGTTCGGGCTTTACAAGAGGTCTTGCGCCGTCATGGACAGCCACAAGCTCAGTTTCCTTTGATATTCTGCGGATACCGTTTATGACGCTTTCCTGACGTGTAGCGCCGCCTGTAACGCAGTCAGCGAGCTTGGTAATGCCTGCCGCCTCAGCCTCCTCACGTATTGCAGGGATATCGTCCTCACGGGCGACGATGATAATTTCGGTGATATCCTCACATTTCTGGAAAGCCTGCATGGTAACGCCGATAACTCTGCGTTCGCCGAGGGGGAGGAGAATTTTGTTGACTCCGCCCATTCGTGTGGAACTGCCTGCACAGACGATAACTGCTGATGTTTTCATAAATCCACTCCGTTCAAAAATTGGTATATCATTATTATAGTATAATTGGTGCGATATGTCAATAAAACGCACAGCAAAAATGGGACAGCCGAAACTGTCCCATAATTTTATATCAATATCATTTGCCTGTATTTCCGTTTGTTTTGCCGTTATTCGGAACATTCGGCATACCGCCCTGTAAGGTGCTGCTGAGCTTGCCCTTGACTACCTTGATGCTCTGGAGGTTGCGTGAATAGTAATTTTCGGTATCATTGAGCATTTTTGCAACGGCAACAGCGGCATTCTGCTGTAAATTCTTTGAGGCAGTCTGAGCCTTTGTGAGCATATCGATAGCTTTTTTACGAGCCTCGGTGACGATAGCTTCATGTGAAACGAGCTGTGCAGCCTTTTCCTCAGCCTGACGTATGATAGACTCACCGTTCAGCTTAGCTTCATTGATGATGCGCTGACAGTCAAATTCGATCTTCTTTGCTTCTTTGAGTTCCTGCGGCATATTGAGGCGCACGTCGTTGATAAGTTCACGCAGACGGTCGCCGTCGATTATTTTATTATGACCTGCAAGCGGTACAGAATGTGCTTTATCAAGCAGTTCGTCCATTTCTTCAAGTATCTCATCAATGCTCATAACAATTACCTCTCTTTAATCAGTCTTTCTTTTATATCATCAAGTATGCATTCCGGTACAAAATGGCTTATGTCTCCGCCGAAATATGCTATCTGCTTAACAACGCTCGAACTGAGATACATATTTTCTGCGGCAGTGGTAAGGAAAACAGTTTCAGCGCCCGAATAGAGCTTCTTATTGGCAAGAGCCATCTGAAATTCATATTCAAAGTCACTGACGGCACGGAGTCCCTTTACTATAGCGATAGCACCGACTTCTTCAACATAGTCGGCAAGGAGTCCGTCGAGAATGTCAATAACAACATTGTCAAGTTCTTTTGTTGCCTGTTCTATCATGAGCATACGTTCAGTTGCGGTAAAGCTTGGCTGAGCCTTTCCTGCATTTCGTGAGATAAGTACGATGACTTTATCAAACAGTTTTGATGCTCTTGTGATTATGTCGAGATGACCGAGCGTTACGGGGTCGAAACTGCCCGGACATACTGCAATTCTTCTCATTCCTCCGCCTCCTCATCATTCGGGTCAGGTTTGCAGAGAATAGTGACATTTATCTTTCCGTAGTGGTATGTTTTTCTTGTAACAAGACCGTCGGGAGGAGCCGGTGCATCAGCCTCAGCCTCATATTCACAGATAATACAGCCGCCGTCTCTGAGCTTTTTTGCTGCAAACGGGAGAATATTGGCAACGTGATTGTATCTGTATGGCGGGTCGAGAATGATGATATCAAACGTCTTTGATGCCGACTTGATATAGTCATAGCTGTCACGGCTTATGACCTCGCTGTAACGTTCAAAGCCTGTATTTCTCAGGTTTTCGTGAACACATCTCAGCGCACGGTTAGAGCTGTCAACAAAGACTGCGTGTTTAGCTCCACGGCTCAGTGCTTCAATGCCCATCTGACCGCTTCCTGCGAAAAGGTCGAGCACCTCGGCATCATCAAGCTGAAACTGAATAGCGGAGAAGATACCCTCCTTGACTTTGTCGGCAGTAGGTCTGACATCAAGTCCCTCGGGAGCGATAAGCCGTCTGCCTCTTGCAATACCTGTAATAACTCTCATTAAAAAAGCTCCGTAGCCGTACCGAGTACGGTTATCCGCATTTTTACGGCATACGGAAGCCGTGATAATTCAATACATTATATTATAACTTATTTTCGGAGACTTGTCTATATCATTATGAAAAGATAGGCGGTTTTTCACAAAAATATCTTATTTGTCTTGTGTATAATATATAGCCTTTTACAGCAGAAAGCCCAAAAATAATGCCGCACACTTTAACAATGGTATTCTTTCAGAAACTTTGTACTTATTATTGAGGGAAACCCTTTTGAAAAAGGGTTGTCCCTCAAACTCCCTTCCTAAAACTTTCAGTGTTAGTGGATATCATACCTGACATATGTCAGGTATGATATCCACCATAATATTAAAAGTCTTTGGAAAGGGGTTCGGGGAAGAACCTTTCCTCAGAAAGGTTTGCCCCGATAAAGAGTAAAAACTTCTGAAAGAGTACCGTTGTTAAAGTGTACGGCATTATTACTATTCCATTCCCCCGAATGAAAAATTACAACATATCCTTATCGTCATCGATAAATTCAAGCAGGTCGCCGGGCTGACAAGAGAGCACTTTGCAAATTGCATTCAGTGTTGAAAAGCGTACTGCGCTGACCTTTCCGGTTTTAAGCTTGGAAAGATTGACATTGCTTACGCCGACCTTGTCGCTCAGTTCGTTAAGGCTCATTTTTCTGTCTGCCATAACACGGTCAAGTCTTAAAATAATCGACATATCATTCACCTCTCTCATAATGTTTCATCAGACTGCTGCTGGAGTGTTGCGCCGTAGTTGAAGATGTACTCAAATCCCTTGCAGAGATAGTAGGCGGCTAAATATCCGCAGGTCGTAAATCCGCTTCTGCTGTCAAAAATGGTGTCCTTGTAAGGGGTGAACATCATAATTATCTCGCAGATAAGATATACTACAAATCCGAATGTGATAATATTAGATAAACCGATGAACTTATCGGATATGTCATACGTAAAAGGTGTTGGTGAGTTTTTCATGCTTCTTAAAATTGCGGCGATGAAGTTGAATGAAAGTGCAGCAGTAACTATCATAACGAAGTCAAGGACATATTCACAGGCTTTGTCATATGTGCCGTTTGATACAGCACTGATAACTGCGACCGTCGAGAAGGCTGCGAGTGCCCAGAATACGAACTTTAAGATCTCTGAAACTGAATGACAGTCTTTGCAGGCTTTCTGGAATTTTTCGTGTGTAATTACATTTTCGATCGATTTTTTCATGATGATTTCTCCTTTTCGGTATACGTGTTTATATTATAATGTTTCGTCTGATTCCTTCTGAAGCTGTGCGCCGTAGCTGAAAATTGCAGTGAAAAGGAATATGAGGACGATTGCTGCAATAAGTTCAAGGTTCAGAAGTCCGAAGATCATTAAGTCAAATGCTCCGAGCGGAATGAGTGAGAATGAGAAGCGCTTCATACGAAGAAGTACGTTTTCTTCAAAAGGTGAGCTGCATTTTTCGAGTGCTGAGAAAAGCTTTTTTACGAACATAAGAGCTATTGTAGCGCAAAGTGCCAGAACTGCGGTTCCTGCCGAGATGATGCCTCCGAAAAGTTTGAGATTTTCACCTGACGGGAGTTCAACGTCTAATGTAACATCAGTGCTGCCGCCATCATTTTTTTCTGTGTCGATATTGATGTTCTTGTCTTCATCTTCCTGTAATTTGAAAGTAAAGCCGAAGAAATGTATTGATTTTTCAAATTTGATTTCCGACTCATCATAATCGCCGAGCAGCGATGAGGTGATGTTTGTGTTTATCGTGCCTGCGCCGTGCAGCTTGCCGGAAATGAAGTCGTCATTGAGCGTGAAGCAGACAACGCTTAAAAATGTCATTGACACAAAAACTGTGATCGATGCGATAAGGAAAAATATGGAAATGATTTTTCCTGCCTTGCCAAGCTTGTTGATTTTTGAAATGTTTTCGTTTTTCATAATTTATTCCTCCATAAATTAATTTTTGTTTTTTTGTTTCCGGGAGTGTTTCCCTTGGTGTGATTATATAATACCACACGGTTTAGCGTTTGTCAACTACTTTTTAACGATTATCATTAATTATTGTATGATTGCATATAAATACTTATCGTTTTCATGTAGCCGCTTGTGCAAAACACACGATAATTATTTAATGACAAACATTAAAAACTTAATGTTTGCATTTTTCGCAAGGCAAAAAAATCCCCCTGTCATAACGGTGGTACTCATATAGAAGTTTTTACTATTTATCGGGGAAAACCTTTCTGAGGAAAGGTTCTTCCCCGAACCCCTTTCCAAAGACTTTTAATATTAGGGTGGATATCATACCTGACATATGTCAGATATGATATCCACTAACACTGAAAGTTTTAGGAAGGGAGTTTGAGGGAGAACCCTTTTTCAAAAGGGTTTCCCTCAATAATAAGTACAAAGTTTCTGTATAAGCATCACTGTTATAACAGGGGGTAAGCATTATTGTCAGATACGAAGCATACTGCCGATCATAGCGAACAAAAACAGTGAAAAACCATACTTGATAAGAATGATGAAAAGCATATTCACCGGTTTAACGCCGCCGACTGTACCGAGCTGGGCAGTTGTGATCGAGCCGTCGTGCTTTTTTATCTTCTTTACTGTGTGGACAACGTATTTGAAATACATTCTGTTGCCGAGAAAGCAGAACAGGAAGTTCATGCATAGCTGCAAAAACGAGAACAGCTTTTCGGTTCTGCCGAGATATGCCGAGTTATTCTGTATGAGAGCGACAAGGCTTTCGGGGATACCCTCGGTACCGTTTTCGGCATATTCCGCAATGAGCAGAAGCGTGGACGGAATTGCAAGGATAACATTAAATATTACGGCAATTATTGCCCAGTGCCACATTTTCCTGTTTGCAAAATATAGCGACGGGAAAAACAGACAGGTGATATTGAATGATATTTTTGAGCCGAGATCCTTCATGCGCTTGAATATCGGCAGATAATATATAGTATTTGTATTAACGAAATCCGAGACTTCCTTGACGGTTGCGCCGCCTAAGTCCTCCTCGGGGTCAAATCCGAGGTAAGGCTTGCCGCTGCCGAGCAAATTGCGGATAGCTTCATCGTTATATTTATCATCTTCGCTGATATCGTCATTATCGCCGAGAGCCTCGCCGCACTGACAGCAGTTTTCGGCATCTTCGGTATTCGGTGCTCCGCATGACGGGCAGAGGATAATTTCTTTTTTTGGTTCAACAACGGCACGTTTCCATTTCTGACCTGTTGCGTGATATTCTTCGTTAGCACAGCAGTTGTTCCGCAGATAGCATTCTCTGTGGTGTGGCGAACCGCAGTCAGGACAAACAATGACCAAATCGTCTTCTGTTATCTCAATTCCGCAGGCTGCACATTTTTCGCCGATAAAATTCATGTTTCGTCCTCCTTATATTTCAATATTAATGGCACCTCTAAAAACCCGTTTTGAGTAAGGAAAAGCAGATAGGTACAGTAGATGCAAGAAAAGCCATCGAAGGCGTGCTTTCGCACTCCGAGAGGGCTTGACGCAGCAGATGCTGTGCATAGCTGCTTTTCCTCATAAGGGGTTTTTAGAGGTGACCTTAATATTATAACACGTTCCCCTGTGAAAAATCAAGAGTTTTATTGCGAATGATTTGTGAAAAAATCAAGTATCCGCTGATTGAAGTCCTCAGCCTCATCATAAGCGGCATGACCAAGCTCATCATACATATATATAGGGCATTTCAGCTTTTCGGCAATTTCTTCTGCCGCCGCCGCAGTAGTCACCTTGTCATTTCTGCCGCCTATGACGAAAACAGGGCATTTTATCCTGTCAAGCTGTTCATAATAGTCAAAATCAAGCAGCGACTCTGTCGAAATGATGAACTTTTCCCAGTCGGCAGGCTTCACAAGCTTTGCGGCAAGGGGGATAAGTCGCTTGTGCTTTTCAAGATATGCGTCAGAGTACATTGAGGTGAATGTGTCAGTATTCAGGGCGATATGGTCACGCTTTTCCGCATAGCCAAGCCATTTTTTCACACAGGCTGTCGTGACGGGATTTGAACGGCATATCGGCACGGCAAGCACGAGACTGCTTACAAGTTCAGGATATTTTTCAGCTATTATCTGTGAGATGATACTGCCCTGTGATGTGCCGAAAACAGCGGCTTTGCTTATTCCAAGCTGTTTCATGGCATATGCGTGATCATCAGCCATATCTTCAATGGTACAGCCTTTTTCAAGGCGATCTTTCTTGTCGATCATGTATACTCTGAAATTGTTGGAGAAAATTCGGTAGCTTATGGACATAGCAAGCCCCGTGCCTCTGACATTGCGTGTGGAAAGTCCCGGTATCATTATAAGCGGCGTTTTGCCTTTCCCGAAAGCGATGTAGTCGATATATGTGTTATCCTTTGGAACTCTGCCTTCTTTTGCCATATTTCCTCCTTATAAACAAAAAAGCCCGTATAAACGGACTTTTCAGAGTTATGGAGCTGATGATCGGACTTGAACCGACGACCTACGCCTTACCAAGGCGTTGCGCTACCGACTGTGCCACATCAGCACCAACAACATAAAATATTATACAACATATTAAAATAAAAGTCAATAGAAGTTAATATAATTTTTTATATTAACAAATAATCTTTGCTTGACATTTCGGCTTTATTGTGATATCATATAGAAAAACAGTGATCGGAATAAATCTTCGGTTTAAAGCGTTTCAGAGAGCTTCCGCCCGGTGCGAGGAAGTACGCCGCCAAAGAAACCTGCATCCGTGAGTTGCCGTGCCGAAAACATGATCTTTCATGGATATTACGTGCGGTCGGGTATGCCCGTTACAGCGTCCAGAGGTCGGCCCATGCCGATAAACTGAGGTGGTACCACGAGTGAATTCGTCCTCAGACAGATCAACAGCGATACTTGTACAGAGACTTTATTCTTTTTATTGAGGGAAACCCTTTTGAAAAAGGGTTCTCCCTCAAACTCCCTTCCTAAAACTTTCAGTGTTAGTGGATATCATATGATATCCACCCTAATATTAAAAGTCTTTGGAAAGGGGTTTGCCCCGATAATAAGCATAGTGTTTCTATATGAGCGGCGCTGTCAGACTGTCCGGGGGCGTTTGTTTTTTGAGGAGGAATTGTTATGAACAACGGACAGCCGTCGCCATTTGTAAAGCTTTGCATGATAATCGGAATTACCCTTGTGGCTTCAATTTACCTTTTTGCAACTGGCAGTGCATCAACAGCAATAATTATTATGGTAATTATGGGCGGATACGGAGTCGGTTCCTATCTTTTCGAGACTCATAACGACAAAAAAGCCGAAAAGCTGAAAAATGATATCGAAAACGGCACTCTTTATGCAGGTGACGAATGGCAGGAAAAATATCTCAGATATAAAATGAGCCAGCCGTTTGCAAAGATCATCGGCAGTGACATGAAGCATGATATGCAGAAACACTACCATACAACCAAGCATTTAGTCGGTATTATACTTTCGGGATTTCTGATTTTATGCGATTTATGCCTGTTTGCGATACATATTGCTGCCGGCATCGGCGGTCTGCTGCTTTTCTGCGGACTGATGTATCTTGCGGTCACGTCTTACGGCGGAAGACCTGTCAAAAAGTTCTATAAGAGGACTGATGTCGATTTTCAGGCTGTGAATGACTCGTACATGAGCGGAAAAATGGTCGCTTATCAGTGTAACGGCATCAATATCGGCAGTAAGTACCTTGTGGCTTTCAACGAAACTAAGGTCATTGCCCTTGAATTGCACGATGTCAGCGGCATCACTAAAGAAATTTTAAGAGAAAAAGAATACGTCAACAGTGTTTATACAGGCGAAAAAACCAGATTATTCGCAGTTGTCAACGGAGATACAAAAATTGAAATGCGTGACGAATTCCAGCTTGAACTTGCAATTGAGGAATTTCACAGGGCTGTTGGCAGGTGAGGAAGGATGGCAGGTTTGTTCTGTCAAAGAGGGATATTTCGTTCTATGTTATTTTTCTGAATGACAAGTCTTTACTGCTCCCCGTTAGCAAAGGGACAACCTCACGGAGGGGGGAGAACCAATAAAACCGGCGGAGAGTCTCCGCTGACAGTCACGCTACGCTCGTAAACTCGCTTACTCTGTACGGGGCGGATAGTCTGCTTTCGCTCACTGACACAAAAGTAAATAATACATTTAGGGCATCTCTAAAAACCCGTTTTGAGTAAGAAAAAACAGATAGGTGCAGTAGATGCAAGGAAAGACCTCGAAGGCGTGCTTTCGCACTACGAGAGGGTTTGACGCAGCAGATGCTGTGCATAGCTGCTTTTTCTCAGAAGGGGTTTTTAGAGGTGCCCTTAAGAGTAGCCGAGGGATGCTGTGGGGTGCGGGTATCCAGTGGATACCTCTGCAATGCAGAAGCACCGACCGAGCCGACAGGTGAGACTCGGCATCCCATACAATATATATGTAAATAATATTATTAAAGGAGATATAAATATGACTACTTTTGAAGAACTCAGACGCAGAGGTCTGCTTGCTCAGCTGACCGACGAAAAAGAAATCGAGGAGCTTGTCAACAACGGCAAGGCTACATTCTATATCGGCTTTGACCCGACTGCCGACAGCCTCCATGTCGGACATTTCATGGCACTCTGCCTTATGAAGCGACTCCAGATGGCAGGCAACAAGCCTATCGTCCTCATCGGCGGCGGTACTGCTATGATAGGCGACCCGTCAGGCAAGACCGACATGAGAAAAATGATGACCAAGGAGACTATCCAGCACAACGTTGACTGTTTCAAAAAGCAGATGAGCCGTTTCATCGACTTCTCCGAGGACAAGGCTATTATCGTTAACAACGCAGACTGGCTCATGAACCTCAACTATATCGAGCTTCTCCGTGATGTCGGCGCTCATTTCAGCGTTAACCGTATGCTCTCACACGAATGCTACAAGCAGAGAATGGAGAGAGGCCTTACTTTCCTTGAATTCAACTACATGATAATGCAGAGCTATGACTTCCTCGAACTCTTCCAGAAGTACGGCTGCAATATGCAGTTCGGCGGCGATGATCAGTGGGCTAATATGCTCGGCGGTACTGAGCTTATCAGAAGAAAACTCGGCAAGGACGCTTATGCTATGACTATCACGCTTCTCCTCAACTCCGAGGGCAAGAAGATGGGCAAGACCGAAAAGGGCGCTGTATGGCTCGATGCCGAAAAGACTACCCCTTACGAGTTCTTCCAGTACTGGAGAAACGTTGCCGATGCCGATGTTATCAAGTGCCTGAAAATGCTCACATTCGTTCCTGTTGAGGAAATTGAGGAAATGGAACAGCACATGGAGGGCGCAGAATTCAACAAGGCTAAGGAGCTTCTCGCATACGAACTCACAAAGCTCGTTCACGGCGAGGAGGAGGCTGAAAAGGCTAAGGCTGCTGCAAAGGCTCTGTTCGGCGGAAACGGTTCTGACGAGAATATGCCTACTGCCGAGATAGCTGCTTCTGAGCTTACCGACGGCGCTATGGGAATACTCAATATCCTCGTAAAGGCTGAGCTTGCACCTTCAATTTCAGAGGCAAGACGACTCGTTCAGCAAGGCGGCATAACTGTGAATGACGAAAAAATTACCGACCCGAAGGCTCAGATCAAGCTTGAAGGCGAAACCATTGTACGTAAAGGTAAAAAAGCATTCAAGAAGGTTGTCGTTAAGTAACAATAAAAAGAATAATTTAATGAAAACTGCACTATCGGGTGCAGTTTTTGTTTACAGATATGCACATATATTAATTTAATAAAAAACTTTTTATACAGATATTGACAAATCGAATAATACAGAATATAATATAAATGTGGGCAGGGGAATTATGAATGAAGTGTGTCCATTTTAAAAAAAGTGATGAAAAGGAGAGGGAAATTATGAAAGTGAAAAAAAGCGGCTTTACACTCATTGAAATCGTTGTCGTTCTTACTATCATCGGCATTCTTGCCATGATACTCGTGCCTTCCATGATAGGCTACGTCAAGAAGTCAAGACGTTCGTCCGACATTACTTCAGCAAGAACCATAAGAAACGATGCTGCAGCAGTTCTCGCTGAAGGTAATGAGGAAGCTGAAGAAGCTTTTTATTCAGGGGGAGGCACAGTGCAGAGCGTATCTGTTGAATATGCCGGCAAAACAGAAGATTATTCGATAATTATTCTTGCAGAAAAAGAAGCCAATGCATATGTTGAATGGAACTCAACACTCAACGGCAGTGACAAGTTCGTGGATATGCTCAATGCAATGGAAGACAGACGTGCTGAAATGAAGTACAGCGACCCTGAAGGCGGCGAAAAACTTGACCGTTGGTTTCTTGCAAAGGATGCAGGAGACTCCGACAGAATAGAGGTCTGGGCAGGCGACACAAGCGGCCCGAAATACAGAGTATGGCCTCAGACAGAAGCAAATTACTGATATAATTCAAACAGCCGATGGGTTAACAGTGGTGCTCTCATAGAAACTTTATACTTTTTATTGAGGGAAGAACTTTTCCTCAGAAAGGTTTGCCCCGATAAAGAGTAAAAATTTCTATATGAGTACCGACCTTAACTCATCGGCTGCTTTTTTGTTTTTTAAGACCTGATCTTATTCCGTTAAGTATCAGGTTTTTTGCGTTTATAGCGGCTTCTCTCGGAAGCGGAGGCGTATCGGCAAGCGGATAATCTATGCCGAGTTCTGCATATTTCGGCTTTGCCATGTCATGATAAGGCAGTACATCAAGCGCTTTCAGGTTGTCGAGCGATGCAAGATATTCTCCCATTTTTTCCAGATATTCTGGCTTATCCGTGATATCGGGGACAACTACATGACGTATCCAGACAGGGATTTTTAGCTCACGGAGATGCTCGGCGAATGCGAGGATATTCTCGTTGCCGTGACCTGTGAGTTTTTTGTGTTCGTGTGTGTCGATGTGCTTGATATCGAGCATTACGAGGTCAGTTGCCGAAAGCACCCTGTCGATAAGCTCATGATTTTCGGGGGAATATACCGCACCCGATGTGTCAAGGCAGGTGTGTACGCCCTTGCTTTTGGCGAGAGTGAACAGCTCCGCAAGAAATTCAGGCTGTGCAAGCGGTTCGCCGCCTGTTGCAGTAATACCGCCCGATTTCAGGAACTCTTTGTATGAGTCATATTCAGCCATAAGCTCTGCGGCAGTTTTCTCCGTACCCCTGCCAAATGCCCATGTATCGGGGTTATGGCAGTAAAGACAGCGCATGGGACAGCCCTGAAAGAACACGACGAAACGTACTCCCGGACCGTCCACCGTGCCGAAGCTTTCGGTCGAGTGGATATAGCCTGTCATTTCTGCCGCCTCTGCTGAACATATTCCATGAGTGCGGCTTTCTCGTTCGGCAGTTTTTCCTTCATGACAAGGTCAAGTATCTTGCTGAATGCATCGCCTATTTCTTTGCCGCTGAGACCTGCGCTTTTCAGGTCAGTACCGTTGACGGCGAGCTGTTTCAGACTGCGGCATTCGTCATTTTCAATTATTTCGTGACCAATGGCGATGAGTTTTTCAAAGTCTTTCAGCTCTTCGAGAACGATGTCGCTTTTGGACGAATTATCGCACTTTTTTATCTCAACAAGCTCAAAGAAAAGCTCGTCACCTATTTCGGACATGATTTTTTTCACGTCGTATCTGTTGAAGAATTTGTCGTCATGGCGGGCGATAAGGGTCACGGCATATTTTATGGAGTCGTTGTCATAGCGCAGGTCTTTCATGATTTTTTCGGTCATTTCGGCGCTGACGGTGTTGTGGTGTTTGAAGTGACCTCTGCCTGTTTCGTCAAAATCGGCGCAGTAAGGCTTGGCGATGTCGTGGAAAAGCATGGTACGGCGCAAATTCAGGTTATCCGCAGACGCATTTGCGACCGCACGGACAGTGTGCTCCCAAACGTCGAACACATGGTAGGGAGAGTGCTGTTCAAAGCCGATACTTGCCTGAAATTCGGGGATTATTGCAGTAATTACATCGCTGTACTCCATAAGGACACTGAGGCAGTTTTTGCCGCAGAGCAGTTTGTCAAGCTCATCACGGACACGCTCACGGGAGATATTTTTCAGGCGGTCTTTCATGCTGTGGACGGCGGCAGCAGTTTTCTCCTCGATGGCAAAGCCGAGCTGTGAAGAAAAGCGGATAGCCCTCATGATGCGGAGAGCGTCCTCTGTGAAGCGCTGTTCAGGGTCGCCGACACAGCGTATGAGTTGGTTTTCGATGTCATTTTTTCCGCCGAAAGCATCAACGAGAGCGCCGTGTCTGTCCATAGCGATGGCATTCATCGTGAAGTCACGTCTTGAAAGGTCGTCGGTAATATCAGCCGTAAATTCAACGCTGTCGGGGCGGCGTGAGTCGGTATATTCGCCGTCGATGCGGTAGGTCGTTATCTCATAGGGGATATGGTTTTTGATTATGGTGACAGTGCCGTGTTTTATGCCCGTGGGGATATTCTTGCAGTCGGGGAAAGCGGCGATGATCTGTTCCGGCAGGGCGTTTGTGGTGATGTCGGTGTCGTGAATCTCACGTCCGAGGAGCATATCACGCACACATCCGCCGACGATGTAAGCCTCATAGCCTGCGTTTTCGAGCTGTTCGAGGACTGCGGCGGTATTTATATCATTTAACATTTCTGTTCTCCTTTTTCACTTTTAGAGATGTCCTCTATTTATTATAACATTAATTTGCTGAATTTGCAAGACTGCGGAAAGGTTTTGGGAGGTATGGTCGGTGATTGTTATGTTATTGCTCCGCCAATTAAGTCTTGAATAATTTATGCGAAGTATTGAAGGAGAAAGTCAAGGAAGAAAGCCGCAGGAATACTTACGTATTTCAAGGTT
>JAKSQT010000045.1 GCA_024403995.1 Ruminococcus sp. | reverse complement strand
ATTTGTAGGGGACGGCGTCCTCGACGTCCCCAAATAAGTTTTTTGACACGCTGAGACGGCAAAACGCCGCCTTAACAGAATATCAATATTATTTTGTCGGGCAAGCCGAGGGGAACAAATGCGTACCGTCCGTAAAGCATTCCATGCAAAAAAGAGGGAGCACGATGGCGTGCTCCCCTACAGGTTCGTTCGGTGCTTTTACATTGCAGGGTATGCCGCCTCGGCATCCCACTCCCCCCGCAGTATCGGCTTCGCCGTTTTTTATTTTCGGAAACCTACAAACTTCACCACGGCAACAGGATTGCCCAGTTCATCGCTTATCCTTACAATATACGTACAAACCGACCTGCCGTCCTTGACAAGTTCAGCCTCCGAAATTATCTTCTTCGTCTTAGGCACTCCCACAAACGAAATATCGCCGTTCAGTGACACGATAGTATCTCCGTTCCAGTCAGTCGCAACTGCAAACGTAAAGTCCGCAAGAGTAAAATATGCACCGCCCATAATACCGCCGACAGCATTCTGATGACGCTCATCAAGCACCATGCTGCACTTTGCATAATGCTCACCGAAATCCTCGATAACAGCGCCTGCATCTGCGGCATAACGGTCATTTTTGAAAAATGCCCTTATCTTTTCAAGTTCATTCTTATCTGCCATAGCTTACACCATCTGCGACATATCGTAAAGACCTGCGCCCTTGCCATTGAGGAAAACTGCGGCATTAACTGCGCCCTCTGCGAAAACCATGCGTGAACCTGCGGAGTGTGAAAGTGTGATGACCTCATCATGACCTGCGAAAATAATGTCATGCTCACCAACTATCGTACCGCCTCTTATCGAGTGCATTCCTATCTCGTTCTTTTCACGTTTCTGACGGCGTGAGTGACGGTCATAGACATAGTGCATGGAGTTGTCCAAAGTCTCGTTTATAGCGTTTGCAAGCATGATGGCAGTGCCGCTCGGAGCATCAATTTTGCGGTTGTGGTGCTTTTCAACTATCTCGATATCGAACTGACCGCCGAGAACTTCCGTAGCCTTCTTTGCAAGGGATACGAGAAGATTTATGCCGAGTGACATATTGAATGTGAAGAATACGGGTATCTGCTGTGCTGCGGCTTTTATCTGAGCTATCTGTTCATCTGAGTAGCCTGTTGATGCAACAACGACTGCCGTACCTGTTGAGAGACAATATTCAAGCAGCTTGTCCAGTGATGCAGGGTTTGAGAAATCGATAATGACATCAGGCTTTACAGGCAGTTTTGCAGGCTCGTCAACTATCGGGAAATCAGCGTACTGCTGTGTGAAAATATCGATGCCGCCGACTACCTTGCAGTCGTCACGGGTACTGATGCATTCGTAGATGTTTTTGCCCATTTTGCCGTTTGCACCGCATATAGCAATATTTGTCATATTTTTTACTCCTTTATTTTAGGGCAGCACCGCAAAAAGCAATGCCGCCCGTATTTATAATATTTATATTTTTAAACGCCGAAGGCGCATACACCAGAGTCCAGAGAGGTGTAGACCTCTTTGGCAGGGGGTGTGCGAGGAGGACAGAGTTCCCCTAAGAAGCAGTAAACCGAGCGAAACAACGGTTTACGGACTGCTCGTTTCACTTGCCACGGCTTGACCGTCAATAATAATACCGTCGGTCTGCGACTTCGCCGTTTCGTTTTTATTTGATTAAGCCATGCTTTGCAAGAGTAGCTCTGAGCTTTGCCTTGTGTTCGTCAGTCATCTCAACAAGCGGCAGACGGCATGGGCCTGCATTCCAGCCGAGCATATTCATAGCTTCCTTTACAGGAATTGGATTTACCTCGATAAACAGGTCATTGCAGATATCAAGATACTCGATCTGCATCTTCATAGCCTCTGCGAAATTGTTGTCAAGACAGCACTGCACCATGTCATGCATCTGCTTCGGGATAACGTGTGATGCTACGGAAATAACGCCCTTTCCGCCGAGTGACATTACAGGTACTATCATATCATCGTTGCCGCTGTAAACGTCGATATCATCGCCGCATTCAGCAATAAGCTTTGCAACATAGCTGATATTTCCGCTTGCTTCCTTGACTGCTGCGATATTCTTATGCTTTGCAAGTTCCTTGACAGTTGCAACGTCCATATTCATGCCTGTTCTGCTTGGGACATTATAGAGAACTATCGGGATATTTACCTCGTCAGCAACAGCCTTGAAATGGGCAATAAGTCCCTTCTGGGTGGTCTTGTTGTAATACGGAGTTACAAGGAGGAGTGCATCTGCGCCTGCGGCTTCTGCTTCCTTTGAGAGAGCTACTGCATAGCGTGTGTCGTTGCTTCCTGTGCCTGCGATAACGGGTACTCTGCCTGCGATATGCTTTACGGCATATCTGATGCATTCAATGTGCTCCTCGTCGGTCATTGTAGCCGACTCGCCGGTAGTTCCGCATATAACTATTGCATCGGTACTGTTAGCTATCTGGTCATCGATAATTCTGCCGAGTTCGTCATAGTTTACTGAGCCGTCAGCGTTGAACGGAGTGATGATAGCTGTAGCTGTACCTGTGAAAATGGTATTCTTCATAAAATCTATCCTTTCCGATATCAGTCAAAGTAACCCTTTGCAGCAAGAAGTTCAGCAAGAAGAACAGCTCCGCCTGCCGCACCTCTGAGAGTGTTGTGTGAAAGGGATACGAACTTATAGTCATACTGTGTATCTTCACGGAGACGGCCTGTTGAAACTGCCATGCCGCCTTCGAGGTTTCTGTCAAGCTTAGCCTGCGGACGGTTGTCGTCCTCGAAATAGTGGATGAACTGCTTTGGTGCTGAAGGAAGTTCAAGCTCCTGCGGTACGCCCTTGAAGTCTGCCCATAACTTGAGAATTTCTTCCTTTGAAGGCTTGTTCTCGAATGTTACGAATACGGCGGCTGTATGACCGTCTGATACAGGAACTCTGAGGCACTGAGTTGTTATCGCAGGAGAAGTTGCCTTGACTATCTCGTTGCCCTTTATCTCGCCCCATACCTTGAGCGGCTCCTGTTCTGACTTTTCTTCCTCGCCGCCGATGAACGGAATGAGGTTGTCAACCATTTCAGGCCATGTCTCGAAGTTCTTTCCAGCGCCTGAGATAGCCTGATATGTGCAGGCGAGAACCTGTTTCAGACCGAACTTTCTCAGTGGGTGGAGTGCAGGAACATAGCTCTGGATCGAGCAGTTTGACTTTACTGCAATGAAGCCTCTCTTTGTGCCGAGGCGCTCACGCTGTGCCTTGATTATTTCGATGTGCTCAGGGTTTATCTCCGGAACTACCATCGGAACGTCAGGTGTAAATCTGTGAGCGGAGTTGTTTGATACGATAGGGCATTCAGCCTTTGCATATGCTTCTTCAAGAGCCTTTATCTCGTCTTTTTTCATGTCAACTGCACAGAAGCAGAAGTCAACCATACCTGCGATTTTTTCGATGTCGGCAGTTGCGTCCATAAGTATCATATTTTTCATTGACTCAGGCATCGGAGTTGTCATCTTCCAGCGGCTTCCGGCAGCCTCCTCATATGTCTGACCTGCACTTCTTGGTGAAGCGGCAAGGAGCTTTACATTGAACCATGGATGATTTTCAAGCAGTGTGGCAAATCTCTGTCCCACCATGCCTGTTGCACCTATAATTCCTACGTTAAACTGTTTCATTTTCATGTCTCCTTTAAAAAAATTTTTCAAAAAATTAAAAAACCGGTTGCAAACCGGTCGATCATGCGTTATAATAGAAATGTTGACATACATATTAAGAGTATGCCGATAGCTCTCCATCAAAAGCATGATGACAGCCGCAGATCTGTTTGACCTGTAGCCAGAAGCGGATTTACCGGAAACGCTTCTTCGGCGGCATCACCTTTCACCGTACACCATTGGATCGGTTATCCCGTGGACGGGTACTCTTTTCAGCCGCACCTCTACCTTGTTACTATAATATCACTTATTGAGCCGTCTGTCAATATGTTTTCTGAAATTTAACTGATTTCATTATGGCAGTGGGGTTATGCGGATAATATATTGACAATATTATGACGATATTCTGTAACTGTTCTTTTGTCAGCGAGGGGTATTTCGTTCCATGTTTTTCTTTACGTTGCTGTCTGTTGTTCTGCTGCCAGCATCGTAAAGAATACAAATAGAAAAGCAAACTCTCCCTTTGCATTTCAGGGACTTGGGGTGACGTCGAGACCGCCGTCCCCCTACACATTACACGCATACCAGCACATTGCACAGATATCAATGCAAAATATTCGTTACGGCACGGACACACAGAATTCGACAGAGAGCTGTCAACATAACATAACATAAAGGAGAATTCATCTCTATGGAATTACTCAAATCAGATTTTTACTACGACCTGCCCGAGGAGCTTATCGCTCAGACTCCCGTCGAGCCGAGAAATGCCTCACGCATGATGTGCGTTGACCGCAGAACGGGCGCTGTCACTCATGACCATTTCTATAATCTATGCGACCACCTCAAAGAAGGTGACTTGCTGGTAATGAATGACTCCCGTGTCATCCCTGCACGTCTCTACGGCGAAAAAATCGGCAACGGCACGTTCATCGAGTTCCTCCTCCTCGAACAAAAAGGCGACAAACTCTGGGAGATAATCTGCCGCCCCGGAAAAAAAGCCAAGGTCGGCACTAAGTTCAGCTTCGGAAACGGCAGACTTACCGCAGAAGTCGTTGAAGTCAAAGACGACGGAAACCGTATCGTCCGGTTTCAGTGTGAGGGCAATTTCTTCACTGCACTTGAAGATGTCGGACAAATGCCACTGCCCCCGTATATCAAGGCTAAACTCGAAAACAAGGAACGCTATCAGACTGTATATTCAAAGGAACTCGGCTCTGCCGCCGCCCCTACCGCAGGTCTGCACTTCACCCCCGAAATGCTCGATGACCTCCGCAAACGTGGCGTAAAGACCGCCTTTGTTACCCTGCACGTCGGTCTGGGTACGTTCCGCCCCGTCAAGGAAGACAACGTCCTTGACCACAAAATGCACAGCGAACACTACTATCTCCCGAAAGAGACCGCTGACCTCATCAACGAGACAAAACAAAACGGCGGACGTGTTATTGCCGTCGGCACTACCACCTGCCGTACTCTCGAAAGCGTTGCGACATTCTATGGCGACATCTCGGAACATGAAGGCTATACCGACATTTTTATCTATCCGTCATATCAGTTCAAATGCATTGACGGACTTATCACAAATTTCCACCTGCCCGAAAGTACCCTGATAATGCTCGTTTCGGCATTCATGGGCTACGACAATACTATGAACGCATACAAGACCGCCGTTGAGGAAAAATACAGATTTTTCAGCTTCGGTGACAGTATGTGCATAACATAAGATGATAAGAAAAGGAGAATATAAAACCATGGATAAGAATATTTTTAAGTACATCGTTGACAATGCCGATACGCCTGTTGTTGTCATTAACATTGACTACAATATTATATATATGAACAAATCAGCCATCACATCATATTCCCGTGGAAGGGATATGATAGGCAAGAATATCGAACTTTTCATGTCCGAGGAAACACGCTCAAAAATCGTCATGACCGTTGAATGGTTCAAGGAAGATAAAAAGAACAACAGCATCTTTGCATATCATGATGAAAAAAGCAACTGCGACATATACATGATAGCCATAAGAGACGACGACGGCGAACTCGTTGGTGCGTGCAGCCATGTTGACAGCCGTACCCCTGACAATACACCGCCATTTGATATCGACTGATCGGAGACTATATGTTCACACTTTTCAAAACTGACAACAAGGCAAGACGTGGACAGTTTGAGACGGTTCACGGCACTTTCCAGACCCCGTGCTTCATGAATGTGGGTACTGCCGCCGCAATCAAGGGCGGTATATCATCCGTAGACCTCAAAGGTCTGAAAACGCAGGTAGAACTCTGCAATACATATCATCTGCATCTCCGACCGGGCGACCATATCATAAAACAAATGGGCGGTCTGCATAAGTTTATGAACTGGGATAAGCCCATCCTCACGGACAGCGGCGGATTTCAGGTGTTCTCCCTCGCCAAGCTCCGCAAGATCAAGGAGGAGGGCGTTTACTTCGCATCCCACATCGACGGCAGACGCATATTCATGGGCCCCGAGGAAAGTATGCAGATACAGTCAAACCTCGGCTCTACGATCGCTATGGCTTTCGATGAATGCATCGAGAACCCGTCCCCGTATAAATACGCCGCAGACTCCATCGAGCGCACTACACGCTGGCTGATACGCTGCAAGGACGAAATGGCAAGGCTCAACAGCCTGCCCGATACCGTCAACCCGAAACAGATGCTTTTCGGCATTAATCAGGGTTCGACCTTCGATGACCTCCGCATAAAGCACATGGAGGATATCGCTAAGCTTGACCTTGACGGCTATGCTATCGGCGGTCTTGCTGTTGGTGAGGCTACCGAGGAAATGTACCGCATTATCGACGTTGTTGAGCCGTTCATGCCCGTGAATAAGCCACGCTATCTCATGGGTGTGGGCACTCCGTCCAATATCATCGAGGCTGTCGCAAGGGGCGTTGATATGTTTGACTGCGTTATGCCGAGCCGTAATGCACGTCATGCTACTGTTTTCACATGGCAGGGCATCATGCATCTGGGCAACAAATGCTATGAGACTGACCCCCGCCCTGTTGATGAGGAGTGCGACTGCCCGACCTGCCGCAATTTCTCCCGTGCGTATATCCGCCACCTTTTCAAGGCGAATGAACAGCTTGCAGGCAGACTCGCCGTACAGCACAACCTCTACTTCTACAACACGCTCACCGAGAAAATACGCCTTGCTATCGATGAGAACAGGTTTGAGCCGTTCCGCAGGAAATATTCCGAGGTGCTCGCAAAGAGGATATGAAAGTCGCTGTTTTTGATTTTGACGGTACTCTTGCAGATACTCTCCGTGACCTCGCTGATGCCGTAAACCACGGTCTTTCGGTGCTTGGCTGTCCCCTGCATGAGTATGATGAATACAAAAAATTTATCGGCAACGGCGCACTGAAGCTGTGTGAACGTGCCCTGCCTGATGACCGTAAATTGCTTTGTCATGAACTACATGAGCTGTTCAGCGCATATTATGGTCAGCATTTTCTGGATAAAACGGTACTGTTTGACGGTATACGTGAAACTCTCGCAGAACTGCGTGATATTGGCGTTTGCCTTGCCATAGCCACTAACAAGCCTGAACAGTTTGCCGTGAAGATGACTGAAAAACTCATGCCTGAATTTGATTTTGTGAAGGTGCTCGGCGGTGTGGATGATCGCCCTAAAAAGCCTGACAGAGCCGTTATTGATGAGATAATCAGCGCCGTTCCTGATGCGGATACGGTGTTTATGATAGGTGACAGCAATGTTGATATACGAACAGGCAAAAATTGCGGTGCAGTGAGTATCGGCTGCGTGTGGGGTTTCCGTGAGCGTGACGAGCTTATCGCCGAGGGTGCGGACTATATTGCCGAATGCCCGAACGATATTGCGGATATTATCCGTGTTTATTAATCAACAAGACAAGGGGGATACCGATAACGGTATCCCCTGAATTTTTGTGTCAGCGGACGATTGCAGGGGACGGCATCCCCTACAGATTGTTTATAATAAAAAGGACAGCCGTAAAAAGCTGTCCTTAGTTCATATCATGATTTAGAATAATCCTTAAAACTTATATTGAGGTCAACAGGAGTGCTTACACCGGGGATAACGCCGTCGCCCGTATACTGCCACATCTGATATTCGTACGGATATGTAGGCTTCTTCGCATATTCCGCAAGCCAGAAATCATAGTCTGCGACCCTCGGAATATTCAGGTTATAAAATACCGTACCCTTGTTCTGGTATATCATCGGAGTATAGCCGCCTGCACGGATATTCTCACAGAAAGCAATGCAGTAATCAGCAAGTTCATCAGGCGATACAACATCTGTACGTGCGCTGTCGTCCACAAGCTCCCAGTCAAAAACGACCGGATAAGTGATATTATACGGAGCAATTGCCATGAGAACTACATTTGCCTCCTCAAGAGCCTCCTCCTCCGAGGTAGCCTGCGAGAAGAAATACACACCCGTTTTAATACCTGCGGCATCAGCAGCCTCAAGATTTTCGCCGAATTTCGTATCCATGACTATCTCGCCCGTACCGTAAGTACGGCATCCGACACGTATCATAGCAAAGTCAATGCCTGCCGCCTTAACCATCTCCCAGTCGATATCGCCCTGAAACTCGGAAATATCGATACCTGCAAGAGATGTGACCTGACCGTTTTCGGTATAGAATGAATAGCCGTTTCTGGTCACGAAATTTTCGCTTTTGAAGTCATTTTCGGGCAGTCCGTCTATATGGAAATCCGAATATACCTTCTCCTCGTCAGCCGCTATGGTCACAGGCTCATTACGTTCGGGAACCTGCGTACTATCGTGGATATCAGCGGTTATACTGCCGATAACGGGAAGGCTTTCGCTTTTGCCGTTGTAATACAGCCACAGCACGACCGCCACAATACCTGCAAGCAGCAGTGTGATGATGACAGTCTCAATTATCGCCGTCTTTCTCAGACGGTAGCGTTTTTTTGCCATAAGAACTCCTTATTGCTTCGGTTATGAAAATAAAACACTGCACCATATTGGCGGGTGTTCCGTTTTGTAGAGGATGACATCCCCTATTGACACAGAGATTTATGATATACGCAAACAGCAACATGAACCTTTACACTGTGTAATTCTGTCGGGCAAGCCGAGGGCGATGGCTACGAACCGTCCGTCAGTCTACGCTGCGCTGGACTGACTGCTTTTCAGGGAGACTCTGTCTCCTTCGCACACCCTCTGCAAGGGAGCGAGCTGCTCCCTTGACCCCGCAGTATTATGCGGCTTCGCAGTTTTAGATTTTTATCTTATCTTTGAACCAACAGGAATGCTGTCGTCAACGAAGATCACCTTAACGCCGTCAGCCGTATCAGCCGCACAGATCATGCCGTTGCTTTCAGTGCCGCAGAGTGTGCATGGCTTTAAATTGGCTACAAACTGAACTTTTCTGCCGATGAGGTCTTCAGGCTTATAGTATTTTGCGATACCTGAAACGACCTGTCTGCCGCCCATTCCGTCGTCTATCTGCAGGCAGAGAAGCTTGCTTGACTTCTTCACCTTTTCGCAGGCTGTGACCTTGCCGACACGAAGCTCGACCTTTGCAAAATCGTCAATAGTGATCTCAGGTGCAAGTTCGATAGGCTCGGCAGTTTCGCCCTTTTCATCGGCTGAAAGCTTGGATTTAGCGTCAGCCATGCTCTTTTCGAGAAGCTCGTTCAGCTCGGCAATTTCCTTTTCAACATCGATACGAGGGAAAAGTATTTCGCCCTTGTGAACTGTGACATTTTCAGGAAGAACGCCGAATTTTCCGAGATTTTCATACTTCACGTCATCTTCAGATGCACCTATCTGCTCCCACACCTTCGGCATTACAGTCGGCATGAACGGAGCGAGAAGTGCGGAAATAATGCGTATTCCGTCAAGCAGATTATAGAGAACTGTGGCAAGGCGTGCTTTCTTCGAGTCGTCCTTGCCGAGTTTCCACGGTTCTGTCTCGTCGATGTATTTATTAGCTCTGTCAACAGCCTTGAAAATTTCCTCAAGAGCCTGTTTGATTTTTGTTTCGTCGATATATCCGTCAACGGCAGGGCATAATCCAAGAATAACAGCCTTGAAATCGTCGTCAACAGCATCAGCCTCACGCTCAATCGGGAGTGTTCCGCCGAAATATTTGTCAGCCATAGCAACAGTACGTGAAACGAGGTTGCCAAGACCGTTTGCGAGGTCAGCGTTAATGCGGTTAATCATTATCTCATTTGAGAACGAGCTGTCAGCACCGAGAGCCATTTCACGGAGAATGTGGTATCTTATGGCATCTGCGCCGTAGCGTTCGCTGAGTATGAACGGGTCAATGACATTGCCGAGTGACTTGGACATTTTCTCGCCGTTGAAGGTTATCCAGCCGTGAACAGCAAGGTGTTTCGGAAGCGGCAGGTCAAGAGCCATGAGCATTGCAGGCCAGATAATAGCGTGGAAACGCATGATATCCTTAGCGACCATGTGAACGTCGGCAGGCCAGAATGTATCGAAATCGTCATGAGCGCCGTTGAGATAGCCCAGAGCAGTGATATAGTTCGAGAGGGCATCTATCCAGACATAGACAACGTGTTCCTCATCAAAGGAGACAGGAACGCCCCATTTGAAGGTAGTTCTTGAAACACAGAGGTCTTCGAGGCCGGGCTTGATGAAGTTGTTTACAAGCTCGACGGCACGGGTTTTCGGGCGGAGGTAGTCTGTATCGAGGAGGAGCTTTTCAATTCTGTCGGCAAACGGTGACATTTTCATGAAGTAGGCTTCCTCTTTTGCGAGGGCAACAGGTCTGTGGCATTCAGGACAGCAGCCGTTTTCGTCGAGCTGTGAATCAGTCCAGAAGCTTTCGCACGGTGTGCAGTATTTGCCTGAATATTCGCCTTTATAGATGTATCCTTTGTCGTAAAGCTCCTTGAAAATTTTCTGAACGGATTCGACATGGTAATCGTCAGTGGTACGGATATAGCGGTCATAACTGATGTTCATGCAGTTCCAGAGCGCCTTGAATTTTTCCACGATGCCGTCAACGTATTCCTTTGGGGTAACACCTGCGGCGGCGGCTTTCTGTTCGATTTTGAGACCATGCTCGTCAGTTCCGGTGAGGAACATTACGTCATAACCCTGCATTCGCTTATAACGGGCAATTGAGTCACAGGCTGTTGTGGTATAGCAGTGACCGATATGCGGATCTCCCGACGGATAATATATCGGGGTAGTGATGTAAAAGGGTTTCTTTGACATAATAATCTCTCCCAACGTGGTAGTAATATATGCATTCATGTTATTGAACACATATTATTATTATAGCACATAAATTCGTATTTGTCCACACCTGATTGAAAAAATTCACAGAAAGGCATTAAGGCAACACCGCACAAAGCACGTCTGACGACTTTGTACGTCATAAACTTGTATCTTTTCCGTCATCTTGCACAGAAATTCTTTGCCATACGACAGTATGCCTGCAAAATTTCTGTACAATCTGACGAAAAATCTAACTGCGTTTCTGCCGCACAATCTTTGTGCGGTGTTGCCTTAAGAATATTGCATAGGACGGCGTTTCCGATGTCTGCGAGTACATATGTACACCCTGCGGCACACCTATATTCAGGACAAACAAAAGACCGCACAGCAATCGCCATGCGGTCTTGTTATATTATTACTTGCTCTTGCCTACTATGCTTATGCTGCCGTCCTCTTTTGTGGTGATCTCAAAATCATCTTCACTGAGTTCAGTCTCCCATACGCCGTTCTTTGACTCCTTTGTCTCGTGCTCAACTTCGATGTCAAAATCATCAGCATCAAAATCGAAATCTTTATCATCAAAGTCAAAGTCATCGTAATCAAAATCAAAGTCGTCATCATCAAAGTCATAGTCATCGGCATTTATATCATACTGAGTTGAAGCAAAGATATTACCGTCTGCATACTTATAAAGATCAGCTATGACTGCATCCAGTTCCTTATTTACCTCATCATCAGCAAGACCGAGCTTTTCAACAATAGTCTTGACAAATGTATTCATTTCGTCCTCTGAAACATATTCCTTGAAGTCAAAGCTTTCGATATCATCAACAGAAAGCTCTAATGCGCCGCTCTTGTCAGGCATTGCAACATCTGCTGATGTATCGGCAGAGAATGTCAGTTCAATAGTGCCGTAGTCCTCGCCCTCAACGTTGATATCATAGCCGAAAGTCTGTGACTTGCCGTCTGTTGAGAGATTTACGGTAATCGGGCTTACGTCAGGGATAGCAACAGAGATAGTGCCGTTTGCATAGCCCTTTTCGTTGTCAACAATTTCAAGTGAGCTGAATGTTACTGAAACTGTATCTTCGCCTGATGTGATATCGAATGAACCGTCATAAGTATCCTTTGCAGTTTCGTCAGCTACGAATGTCATGTTAACACTTTCAGAGTCAATACCTGCATTGAACTGTCCTCTGATATTCTTGTCGTCCTTGCCGATTGCGCCGAAGATTACGTTCCCACCGTCAGGATCAGCAATCTTAAATCCTCTGATAACGCCCTTTCCATCGATATATGTAGTGAAATCAACTTTATCCGTGCCGAATTCGCCTTCTTCGAGGTCGTCCTTTGCATACTCTATCTCGTCATCAATGCTCTCGGTGTATTCATCAGCATCAACAAGACCGAGCTTGTCAACGATGATACCCTTGATTATATCGTCATTTTTGAGATTTTCGAGCAGTTTTACTTCAAGATCAACAGCAAGCTGTTCATCAAAAGAAACTGTAGCGGCTGTATATTCAACAGTGATGTCAGCTATCTCAACAGCCTCGCTCTTTTCGAGCTTAACGTCGTTTGTAGCCTCGCACCAGATAGCCGTATAGTCGGAAATTTCCTTTCTGAGTTCATCGGCTGAGAGGAATGATGCAGGGTCTTTTAAGATCTCCTTGTATGTATTCATTATGAGAGCTTCATCGCCGCCGAGTTCATCAAAAACGCTGCCGATACTGAAAGCTATCCACTGTTCTTTCAGCTCAGGGACACGGAAGAAGTAGTCATTTGCCTCAATATCACCTGCAACATCGAGTGTGAAAAGTGTATCGCTGTTATAGTCAAGACCTACGGACGACTCTGTATTGCCGCATTTGGTCTTGGTATCAGCCTTAATTGAGACTGAATTTGTATTGTTAATGAATTTTTCAAAAACAGCATCTTCATTGCCTCCTGAGAGCAGAGACTCCTTAGCAAGGTTCTTCACGCTGTCTGAAAGGTTATATTTCAGTTCATATGAAGCAGATGCGCCTTCTTTGTACTGGTCGATAGCCTTCTGATAGGCATCGCCGACAGACTTTCCGAATTCTTCGGCATTATTTTCATATACCCATGCGTAATAGTTATCGGCTTTCATTGTGCGGAGCTTGACCTGATTTTTCACAAAGTCGGAGCAGTTATAAGCAGCAACGCCGCCGCCGACGATGACAGCTGCCGAGATACCGCCGATAAGAGCAACCTTTTTGCCTTTTTTGCCCTTTACATTTTCAACGCCTGAAGCGCCGTAAAAGCTGTTTCCCATTGGCTGGTTTTCAAATTGTGTAGTATTCTGGTTAAATTGATTTTCATTCATGGTATAAAACCCTCCTGTTTTTTTTCAAACAATAAAACATGATAAAACGGTGAAGCCGCATAATACTGCGGGGGTCTTGGTGGGATGCCGAAACAGAATCCCCTACAATGTAAAAGCACCGACAAAACTTGTAGGGGAGTCCGCCTCGTACTCCCTTTCACTTGAACGTGACGATTTACGGACGGCTCTCATTACTGCCCCTCGGCTTGTCCAACGGAATTACTATCAATATTTTATTGCCCCATTAATTAAGAGCGGAAATAACTCTTTATTTCTATTTCCATTGCTAACATATTATCACACTTCAAACTCAAAGTCAAGTGTTTGCTTATATATTTTTCCGAATTGTAACCTGCCTATAATCAGGCTGAAACCTAATTTCATGAATAAGAAATGAATAATTATATATACAAAATCATAAGTCGTTTTTTGTATGCAATGTACAAAGTGTAACAGGCGTAAAACCGTGTAAAGTGGTCATATGAACGGTTTTTCACGTCACAAGCACACATATAATGTACATAGGTCTGTCACATAATATACAGTATGTATTTGTATCTGCATATAATACAATTTCAACATTATGCACATAAATCCACCGAATTACGTCCGCAAGTTGTTGGAAATGTTCATAGAAAATATATATAGGCAACAAAAAAGCTCCCGGAAAACGGGAGCAATTTCTTATAGATCTGAAGTTTTTACGGAGATTATCCTCATTGAACTTATTCTGAAAGAGCCGTTCTCATTTTCATTGAGAGAATACTCAACGGTTTTTGCAACGCTCTTTGGCATCCATTCAGGAAGCTCGTCAACATAGTCAACCGTGAGAGTATATTTGTCTCCGCTCTTTACGACTGACCTTACATCAGGCGCATAAGTGAAGGTAATAGGTCTGAGCTTAACGTTATAAGCGCCGTTTGAGTAGTAGAAACGTGACTCAACAGGGCCGACTGTGCAGTGCTCGAATTCAGGGAGAGCATCGCCGAAAAGCTCAACGGCATATTTTTCAACATCAACATCAGGGATAGAAACGGTATCTCCAAGCTGACTTTCATACTTGCCTATCTTGTCCTTGTCCATGATAACAGACCAGATAGCGGCAGTGATGACCTGTTCGGAGGTAAGCTGTGACGGGTCGGAAAAATCGCTGATATCCATGATGGTCACAGGGTAGATAACGTCGGTGAACTGGGCTTTTTTATCGTCAGCTTTGCCGATATTCCTGATAGCGCTGATACCTGCCATAAGCACGGAAACAAGTCCGATAACGGCAAAAACAGCGCAGAATACGCCGATAACAGCATATTTCTTCTTAGCCCTGAACTTAGCGGCAGCCTTTGGCTTTCTGCTCTTTGCAGCCTTTTCACGTGTCGCAGAAATGATCTCGTCAGGGTCTTCGTCAAGGATATTTTCAAGTGCAGATGCAGCTTTTCCGCTTTTTTCAGGCTTTTCATCAGCTTCGTATTCATCATCTGCAAATTCATCGTCAGCATCTTCGTCATCATCTTCGGAGTCAGCCTCAAATTCAAACTCATCGTCCTCAGACTCAGCCTCAAATTCAGGTTCTTCATCATCTGACAGCTCATCGGCTTCATCGTCCTCTGGTTCAGCCTCAAACTCAAACATATCCTCATCTGCGGCATCGTCAACAGCATCAACAGCAGCGGAAATATCCAGACCGTCAGCGGCAACTTCCTCGGCTTCGGAAATTACCTCGTCAAGCTTAGCCTCGAATTCATCGTCGAGTTCGTCAGTATATTTTACTTCTGAAACCGTATCATCGAAAGTGAATTTCTCCTCAACAGGAGCTTCTTCTTCCGGTTCAGGCTCAGGCTCAGCGATCTCGTCCTCACCGTTTATGGCAGCCATAGCGTCCTCAACAAGCTGTTCGGAATTATCCTCGATGCTCTGCTCAAAGAGGTCGTCGTTCCCGATTTCATCTTCGATTTCAGGCTCGATATCCTGAACAGGCTCGAAAATTTCTTCTTCAAACTCAGGCTCGTCCTCCATGTCAGGCTTGGGCGGCTTTCTTGAAAATTCAGGCTTTTCAGTATGCTTTGCGGAAGCAGCCATCTGTTCATACTTATCCTGTTCAGCCTCGTCAAAGACATCGCCTGAAAGCATATTCTTTAATCTTGCGAAAAGGCCTTTCTTCTTGGGCTTAACTTCACGCTTAGGTGCAGGACGGATCTTTGTGACATAGCTGTCATCAGGCTCATACTTCATAGCAGCGGCACTCAGACCGTTTGCAGCCTTTTCAAGCTCGTCCTCGGCATCTTCCTCGGTGAGAGCAGTTTCTTCTTCGTAGGTCTCCTCTGTTTCGGGAGCAGTTTCAGCCGTTTCCTCTGCGGTCTCAGCCTCCTCAGCCTCTGCCTCTGCCTCCTCAGCTTCAAGGCGTGCTGCTTCTTCTGCAAGTCTTGCCTTAGCCTCGGCAATGCGGCGTTTCTTTTCAGCCTTTATCTCGGCGATGCGCTTCTGTTCAGCTGCAAGCAGTTCTTCCTCGTCAGATCTGTTTTCAACGGGCTGCTTTTTCACAGGCTGAGATTTTTCCTCGTTGCGGCGCTTTTTCTCAGGTGCAGACATTTCCTCTGCTGCACGTTTTTTCTGGGATTTAGCGGCTTTTTCCTCAGCTATGCGTTTTTTCTCGGCAGCCATTTCGTCAGCTAAGCGCTTCTTTTCGGCTTTTTCAGCATCTTCAGCGGCTTTAGCTTCTGCAATGCGTTTTTTCTCGGCAGCCATTTCGTCAGCGATACGCTTTTTCTCGGCAGCTTTTGCATTGTCAGCGGCAGTTTCGCCTGATTTTTCAGTACCGCCCACAGCTGCCCTGTCCTTTGCAAGTTCCTGTTGACGGAGTGCCTCATAGTCAGGGAGTTCGCCTGAAATGACTATCTTCATTTTCTTCTTTTTTACAGGAGACGGCTCATCGTCTGACGGATAAACAGGTCTTTCAACAGGAGCATCAGTCAGCGGCTTGATTTTTTTGCCGAATTTGCGTTCATACTCGCTGACAGGCTTCTTATCGAAAACTCTTGTCGATTCGATAGGGCTGTCGGTACGGACTTTATTTTCAGAGGCAGCAGCCTTTTCCCTGTTTTCTTTATTTATAGTATTAATAAGAGCATCAATAGTAGCCTTATCAGCCTTTTCGGGCTTTTTTTCGATTGGTTTCTTCGGCTTATTGCCTGATTTGAGGTTATCAAGCATAGCGTCCAGTTCTCTTTTTGTAGCCATTACTACCTCCGTAATGCGTTATATATAATAAATTTTATTGCCTTATCTTATCTGACCATTGCCATTTATAAGGTATTTTACAGTTGTAAGTTCAGTAAGTCCCATAGGGCCTCTTGCATGGAGTTTCTGGGTGGAGATGCCTATTTCTGCGCCGAGACCGAAAACATTTCCGTCAGTGAAAC
Source organism: Ruminococcus sp. (assembly GCA_024403995.1). Lineage (GTDB taxonomy): Bacteria > Bacillota > Clostridia > Oscillospirales > Ruminococcaceae > Ruminococcus. Next base: position 4,677 of record JAKSQT010000045.1, on the reverse strand, counting down.
GTGTTGAAGCATTTACATATACAGCGGCAGCATCAACGCATCTCTGGAAATATTCGGCATTTTCGAGGGATTTTGTGACAATGCATTCAGAGTGCTTTGTGCTGTATTTTCTGATATGCTCAACGGCTTCCTTAACATCTTCAACGACCTTTACAGCGATGGTATAGTCAAGGAATTCGGTTTCATACTCAACTTCCGTAGCCTTTTCAATACCGTCACCGAGAATTTCTCTTGTGCGGTCACAGCCGTAGATCCTGACATTGTGCTCCTTGAAGCGTTCAGCCATCATTGGCAGGAACTTTTCAGCGATATCCTTATGAACGAGAAGGTTCTCAATGGCATTGCATACGGAAGGGCGCTGTGTCTTGGCATTGTCAGTTATATTGACAGCCATATCAGGATCAGCAGATGCATCAACGAAAACATGGCAGTTGCCTGCGCCTGTCTCGATAACAGGAACGGTGGCATTCTGAACTACAGCCTGAATGAGTTTTCCGCTTCCACGTGGGATAAGCACATCAAGGTACTTATTTAATCTCATAAGCTCTGTAGTAGTCTCACGGGAGGTATTCTCGACGACCTGAATGATATCCTCAGGGAGACCAGCCTCGCTGACAGCCTTACGCATTATTTTTCCGAGACAAACGTTTGAGTTGATAGCTTCCTTGCCGCCTTTGAGGATAACAGCGTTTCCCGATTTAAGGCAGAGTGTTGCACCGTCAACGGTAACATTAGGTCTTGACTCATAGATAATGCCGATAACTCCGAGAGGAACACGGGTCTTCATGATACGGATACCGTTAGGGCGTGAACCTCCGCCGACTATCTCGCCTACAGGGTCATTGAGGGCGATGAGTTCCTCAACGCTTTCTGCGATATCCTCGATGCGCTGTTCGGTAAGGAGGAGTCTGTCCTGAAGTGAAGCAGACATATTGTTCTCCTTTGCAGCGGCGATATCCTTTGCGTTTTCGGCTATGATAAGCTCTTTATTGCTGCGGAGTGCCTTTGCGACAGCAGCGAGAGCGTTATTTTTAACAAGTGTTGAAGCAGTGGAAACAGCAGTTTCCGCAGCCTTGGCTCTGATGCCGAGTTCTTCTGTATAGCTCATATATTTCACCTCATAAAATTAATACTGCGTGGGTCTGGGTGGGATGCCGAAGGCGGCATTCCCTACAATGTAAAAGCACCGACCGAACCTGTAGGTGAGTACGCCTCGGACTCCCTCTCCCTTGCACGGGATTTTTGACGGACGGCTCTCATTACTCCCCTCGGCTTGCCCGACGCAATGAATTTTCACCCCTTGAATAAAGTGCCTATTTCTTTATTCTCAAAAAGGTCGTACAGCTTTTCGGGGTCTTTGCCGTTCATGATTATCATGTCGATACCTGCATTGCCAGCGATCTTTGCGGCAGTGATTTTTGTAGACATACCTCCTGTGCCGAGGCTTGAACCTGCGCCTCCAGCCATCGACTCGATTTCGGGAGTGACCTTTTCAACGTAGTATATCGGCTTGGCATCGGGATTTACACGGGGGTCATCATCATAGAGATTATCGATATCCGAGAGGATAAGCAGAAGGTCTGCGCCTGAAAGGTCGGCAACGAGTGCGGACAGTGAGTCATTCTCGCCGATCTCAAGTTCAAGCTCATCGATAGCGATGGTATCATTTTCGTTCACTATCGGGATAACGCCCATTTTCACCAGTGAATTTATGGTATTCTTGAAATTTTCACAGTGGCTCGGATTATTTATGATAGCCTTTGTCAGGAGTATCTGACCGACGGTAACGCTGTATTTTGCGAACATATCGTCATAAACGTGCATAAGCTCGCACTGACCGATAGCGGCAACAGCCTGTTTTGTCTTGGTATCCTTCGGCTTTTCGGGGAGACCGAGTTTGCCTGCGCCGAGACCTACAGCGCCCGATGAGACCATGATTATCTCACGTCCGGAATTATGCAGGTCAGAGATGACACGGACGAGATTTGTCATTCTTCTTATATTGAGCTTGCCTGTTTTATGGGCAAGAGTAGACGTACCGAGCTTTATGACGATACGTTTTTTATCGGAAATATTTCTCATTTCAAAGCTTCTTTCAGTTAACTTTATTTTGAGGACAGCCGCCCAGCCATGCCCTAATGTTTCCGCAGACGATATCCACAAGGCGCTGTCTTGTTTCAAGCGCAGCCCATGCAGTATGCGGAGTGATGATACAGTTCGGAATATTTTTCAGCGGAGTATCGGGTGACATAGGCTCTTTTTCAAGAACGTCCAGATATGCAGCAGATATCCTGCCATTTTCAAGAGCATCTGCAAGGTCTTTTTCGCAGACAACTCCTCCACGGGAAGTATTTATGAGAACAGCGGAACTTTTCATATGCGAGAGAAGTTCCGTATTGATAATGCCTTTTGTCTTGTCTGTGAGAGGGCAGTGGAAGGTCATAACATCGGCTTTTTCAGCGGCAGTCATGATATCCGTGACCTCATAGGGGCAGTTTTCGGGAACAGTTCTTGTGCTTATTACGATGTTCATGCCGAATGCGCTGCCTATTTCTGCGACTTTTCTGCCGATAGAGCCGTAACCGACAATTGAGAGCGTTTTGCCTGAAAGCTCATATGTCGGGACAGGGAAATATGAGAATGCCGGAGAGCGTTCCCATTCACCGTTTCTGACGGCTTTATCATAGTCACGAATTTTGCTGAAGTGGTCGAGGATATATGCAAAAGTCTGCTGTGCGACTGCATTTGTGGAATACTGACCTGCATTGCAGACAACGATTCCCTTTTCAGCGGCATATTCTATGTCAACATTGTTGAAGCCTGTGGCGAAAAGACCGATATAGCGTATATTCGGACAGGCATCGATGACTTCTTTTGTGATGAGCACCTTATTGCAGAGCACTATTTCTGCATCGCCGATAAACTCGGCAGTTTTCTCAGGCGGAGTGAGAGAGATGATATTCACATCGCCGAATTCTTTGAGTATATCAGAAGATATATCGCCGCTGACGCTGACGGTATACCAGTCGAGAACGGCAATTTTCAAGGCTCAGCCCTCCGACTTGTCATTTTTCTTCGGTCTGAAGATAATGGCAGCGATAAAAGCAAAAAGGATAAGGGCAAACTCAATTGCGCCGATGATATAGAACATAGACTTATTGTCGCCCACCTTCCAGATGAGGAGAGAGAGCGGAACAGCAATTGCAAAGATAAGCTGATAGGGCTTTTTATAGCGGATAAAGCTTACTGCAAAGAAAATAAACGAAATAATGACAACAACGAGATGGAACTTGAAAGGAAACGGGAAAAGATTGAATATCTCGGTGTTTTCAGCGCTTAATGTAAGAAACTGCATATAAAACGATCCTTTATATAAAATAATGTAGGCAGACATATACGCTCGTAAAAAGTCTGCTCATTACAGTATAACACAAAGCTTTGAAAAATTCAACAGATTTTGAAAATTTCATCTTCCTTTGGTGTAAAAAATTTGCAACAGAGAAATATACAGTTTGTATCACCTAACAAAAATTAAAAAAAATCTTTACATCAGCTTTACGCTGTGTTATAATATGTACAGTTTAAATTACAGGAGGAATTACTTATGGCAAAAATAAGAATCGGAATTGCAGGCTACGGAAACCTTGGTAAGGGCGTTGAGCTTGCTATAAGACAGAATGACGATATGGAGCTTGCCGGTATTTTTACTCGCCGTGATCCTTCAAGCGTCAAGCCGCTCACAGAGGGCGCTAAGGTTTACAAGCTTGACGATGCAAAGAACATGACCGATGCTGTTGACGTTATGATAATCTGCGGAGGAAGCGCTACTGATCTTCCACGTCAGACACCTGAAATGGCTCAGTATTTCAACGTTATCGACAGTTTTGATACACACGCAAGAATTCCTGAGCACTTCGCAAACGTTGACAAGGCTGCAAAGGAAAGCGGACATCTTGCACTTATCTCTCTCGGCTGGGATCCGGGCCTTTTCTCACTCAACAGACTTTACGCAGAGTCTATCCTCCCCAACGGCAAGAGCTATACATTCTGGGGCAAGGGCGTAAGTCAGGGACATTCCGATGCTATCCGCCGCATTGAGGGCGTTAAGAAGGGCATTCAGTATACAGTTCCTGTTGAAGCAGCTATGGAGGCTGTACGTTCCGGAAGTATGCCTGAGCTTACAACTCGTCAGAAGCACGTAAGAGAGTGCTGGGTAGTTGCCGAGGAGGGCGCTGACCTTGCCAAAATAGAGCAGTCCATCAAGACAATGAAGAACTACTTTGACGAATACGACACGACCGTAAACTTCATCAGCGAGGAAGAATTTGACGCTGTACACAACAAGATGCCACACGGCGGCTTTGTCATGAGAAGCGGTCTTACAGGCGACGGCGAGAAAACTCACCAGATGATAGAATATTCTCTCAAGCTCGAGTCAAATCCTGAATTCACATCAAGCGTTCTTATCTGCTATGCAAGAGCACTCAGCAGACTCAGCGCAGAGGGTGCAACAGGATGCAAGACAGCTTTCGATATCGCTCCTGCATATCTTTCAAAACTTTCAGGCGAAGAACTCAGAGCAAAAATGTTATAATAACAAAAGGGACAGCATTTTTCGCTGTCCTTCAGTCTGTTGAAAAAGTCGAAATTATTTCGTTAAGCAAGGGCTGTCGAGGA
>JAKSQT010000044.1 GCA_024403995.1 Ruminococcus sp. | reverse complement strand
TACTGTACCTATCTGCTTTTTCTTACTCAAAACGGGTTTTTAGAGGTGCCCTATAACGAGAAAGAGATATATGAGGCAATGGATAAACTGTTTTATCAGATGAAAGGCTACGAAGAGTTCATTTGCTATAAGTTTCATGAAGGAAAAATATAATTATAAATCAATACAAAACGCCTTTTTAGCTTAGGGCGTTTTTGGTACATAAGCAATGATATAATATAATCACAAAAGGAAAGCACAGTACAGCAATCAGCATACTGCATATTTTATACAATGTTTTTTTGTGCAAAAGAGAGAATTTTCTTCTGAGCCGCCCACATCTTCGGAATTTCAGTTTTTATATGCTATGATAGAACCGTAAACAGAACGCCTTGCTTATGTCATGAGGTAGTATATGGAGTATATCGAGAGAATGCAGTGGATAGAGGCTTGTCAGATGTTCTTTGATGCGTATGTCAAGTACCAGATGGACGATACAGAAGCACATTGGTACGAGAGCAACGACAGGAGCATCGAGATTGCTTTTTTCGACAATGGCGGCGACCTTATGGTCAAACTGTTTTGTCCCGAGGTCATGAGAACGCTGACCGGCTATTCAGACGGGTCGGCTGATAAGACCGGGAAGATCATCAGGGAGATACAGCGTATGGCGTGGGAAACAGCGTAACGGACACAGGACATTTTTGTCCCGTTCAGTTTGCTATAATATAATCACAAGGTAAAAATAAAGAATTCAATTTCTAAGGAGGAAAATATATGCGAGTAACATCAGCACAGGCAGCAAAGCTGCTGCGTCAGCTCAACGACGAACTGAGAGCATTACAGCTCAAAGAGGCAAACGCAAGCAGCTTCGTAGCCGCAATTCAGGAGGATGTCGAATCTGTACGTCCTGCGTACAACTTCAAGGAAATGCGTGATGCTCAGGCGGAGGTTGCGTGTAAGATTCGCAAAGTAAAACACGCAATAAACGTGTTCAACACAACAACAATTATCCCGGATTTTAATATTACGATCGACGAGATGCTTGTATATCTTCCTCAGCTTAATGCGGAATGTTCTACCCTCTCTAAAATGAGAGACGCAATGCCGAAAGTACGTGTCAGTTCCGGTTATTCCGGCGGTGGCAATATTATCGACTATAAGTACGCAAATTACGACATCGAAGAAGTTGGCAGGTATTATACAGATATTGCCGAAACATTGGCAAAAGCTCAGACAGCACTTGATCTGGTCAACAGCACTGTCGAATTTGAGATAGATATCTGATGTTCTTTCCGTTTACAGCTCTCACGCCTCCTTTTGAATATGACATTGTTCATGTTCAAGGTTATCGTTGTCCGTTATTATCTTTCTTTATTGGTTTGGGTCAGGGTTCAATGTTTCTGACTTACAATGAAAAAAATAATTCGGCTGTGAGAACTGTAATAAAAACTTTATTGTCGGCGGAAGTTCGGTTTCAGGCTGGCAACTTATATGCACATAATACAATTCAAATCGATCATTTTAGGAGGTATGGATTATGTTAAATTACGAAGTTAACAACAAAGGTTACGAGCAGTTCAAAAAGGATCTTTTCAATAACGAAAAGGCGTTTCCGTGGTTCAAGAGTGAATTGGAGTTTCAGGATAACTTCAAGGTCAATGTTGACCATGAGACTGCATTGCAGCAGATAATCACTATCAACTCAAAGTATTCTACTCATCTCTCATTCGGTAAGTCGTCAGCTCCAGATGAGGGTGGCGAGCTTGCGGATTTTATAGTCAGCGAGAGCTTTCAATCAAGAATAAAAACAACAGACAAAGATGTTGCTGCTGCACTTGTTATAGATTTAGCCAAGGCAGCAAAAACAAGAGGACGTTTTTAGTTATCGTTTGCCTCGAAGTATTGTCACCACTGTAATCCTAATATGTTCCCGATATACGACAGGGTTAATGCAGACTACTTAGAGGAGCATTTCTCATATAAAGATGACAAAGATTACAGGAAGTACATAGATGCTTATGCTCGCTTCTGCGGAAAAATAGGCGTTGATTTAGAGACAGCTGACGACAAGCAGGAAGGTTTCTATGTTGACAAGTTCATAAACAATATCGACAAGGATGCGAAGTAACGTATAAAATCTGTCTGTTTCAGGAGGTTCAAATGCGCAATATTGATAAATTCCGTGGCTGCCTCATAGGCGGGGCAGCCGGAGACGCACTGGGATATGCAGTCGAATTTAAAAGTGAGGACGAGATTTTCTCCGAATATGGCAAGGATGACATCACCGAGTACGATCTGATATTAGACGATGATGTTGCAGAAATATCGGATGATACACAGATGACGCTGTTCACTGCGGAGGGTATGCTGCTTGTCGGAAACGAAAACGACAATGCTGATTACATAGGCAGCATCAGGGAGATGTATAAGTGTTGGTATCAGACGCAGAGTGAAAAGTATCCTGCACAGGGCACCAAACATTGCTCTCAACTGATGCGTGTGCCGGAATTGTACCATAGAAGATGTCCCGGAACGACCTGCATGACAGAGATCAAAGCAGGTGCAAACGGCACAGTCGAAGTTCCGATCAACGACAGCAAAGGCTGCGGCGGAGTCATGCGTGTTGCACCTATAGGACTGTATTTTGCGGATACTGATACTTCATACGAGAAGTCAGATATGCTTGCAGCAGAAGCAGCAGCTCTGACACACGGTCACAATTTAGGATATATTCCTGCCGCCGCATTATCTCACATCGTCAGAGCAGTTGCAGAAAGCGACATACCGCTAAAAACTGCCGTAAACGATTCTATCACAGCTATGGAAAAGCTGTTTCTGAAAGCTGAGCATATAGAAGATTTTTCTGCTATAATGCGAAATGCCGTTCAGCTTGCAGAATCAGATACAGACAGCCTTTCTGCAATTCATAAGCTTGGTGAAGGCTGGGTTGCTGAGGAAACACTTGCTATTGCCGTTTACTGTGCTTTGAGGTATGAGAACGACTTTGACATGGCACTGAGGGCTTCCGTTAATCACAACGGCGACAGTGATTCAACAGGTGCAGTCTGCGGCAATATCCTCGGTGCATATATCGGATATAATGCAATCCCGCAGAAATACAAGGAACGTCTGGAACTTCACGATTTAATATGTGAAACTGCTGATATGCTTGGCAATAAATGAGCAGAATGATTTTTAAAACAGTAGGAGGTAATTATTATGAATACTACATTTTTATCAGAAGAAACTACAAACAACTTTGCAAAGCTGTTAAAAGAACTGTCAAGTGGAAGATACTATATTCTGAGAAAGGACAAAAACGAATGGTATAGTATAGTATCAAATAAAGAATGGGACAAAATCAAGTTCCATTTTGAGTTAAGATGGAGTCGGGGATTCACCATTGACGCAGTATCAAACATCAATATTCGTATACACCTGGAAAGTAAGTATATTAACGAAGATTTAGATAAAATGGCAAGAGAATATTTTGCAGGATATAAATATTTTATTAAAGGAAACACAATTAAAGAAGTTAACGGTAAATCTTTAGAGTTTTCTGTTACACCTGACTTTTCATCAGAGAAAACTACTAAGAATACCATTAAAGAAATAATAAAGAAGTTCGATTCTGATGAATATCAGAAGTGTGCGAAGATTGCAGAAGAATTTGTTAGGAATTTAGACAAGAAACTTTATATAGAACAGAAAGACCTGTCAGTTTAGTGAAGATATCAGTTCTTTCTTTATCCACTCATATTTCTAAAGCCTTACCGAAAATATAAAGCATTTTTGTCTCAGCGTTCATGATATAATGATATCAGAAGGGAAAACATCCGCAAAGACAATGAGGGCTTTTATGCGAGTATACGAAGATTATGGCACTGAACATCCCATATACACCATTAAAGGTAATCAGGTATATCAGGGATATGGGTCATGGCATCCTGTCTACACATTAAAGAACAACTGATAGGAGGTCAAACCATGCCCGTCATCAAAACAGGCAACGGATACACATTCGACAGCTTTGTAGTAACCGATGCAAACCGCACAGCCTTTGAGAAAGCCAAACAGTTTGCAGAGAATGCAGATTCCAAGCCGTTAGCGATATTCGGCGGCACTGCAACCGGTAAGACACATCAGCTCTATGCTGTCAAAAATGCTATTGAGCAGAATTCGCCTGATCTCAAAGTCATTCTCACCACAACGGCTGATATGGTATCAGATCTAACAAATATTATCAGCAGCGCACAGTTTGAATTCAACGCAGAGCGCATCAATCAGCGAAAAGATTTACTGCACAAATCACAGCAGCTTTGCTGGAAATTAATGCATGATGCAGATTTCGATATTGATGCATTCAAGTCATATTACAAAGATGTTTGGACTTATTTCGGAAAATATATCGGATTATTTGATATGGACCGTGAAGATCTCAGGATCGTATGCTATCTGAATCGTATTGATACAATGCTACATTGCAAAACGCCGATCGGTCTTAAATCATGTGAATGGAATACTTGTATTTTGTTTACGCACGCACTCATCTATACGATTTCTTCACATGATTATACAGCGTACAGAGGAGGATTTTATGACCGTATCCGTATACTCAAGAGAAGCAATCGAATCTATTATCGCTGATGGAAAGTTTCCAGAGAATACCGCTGTTATAAGCTTTTGTGACCCGGAGCTGAAGCATATTGACAAAGACTATTCCAGTGTCGATTACGGTGATGCTTGCAATGATGTTTTCTATTGCGAAGTAGATGACCTTGACCTCGATTATCTGCCGGAAAAGGGCTATACCTACGACAGTTTCTTTCCCGAAGCAGACGAACTGGCGGCGTTTATCAACAAGGCTTACCTTGACGGCAAGGATATCATCTGTCAGTGCGAATACGGACAGAGTCGCAGTGCAGCCTGTGCGGCGGCGATTCTGGAGCATTTTTACCGCCGGGGCGTTGACATTTTTACAGATTACAAGTATTATCCGAATCAGGTGGTGTATCACAAGGTTTTTGATGCGCTGGAGTCGGCAACGTTTCAGCCGACAGAGTATCTTCAGCGTGTACACGACTATTCCGGTACAAAATATTCCTTTGATAGAAACGTCATTGAGGAAAGTCTGAACAGGCTGCCACAGACCAAAAGAGACATTCTGTATATGTATCTGTGGGAGAGAAAGTCGATGGCTTCAATTGCCAGACTGGTTGGATTCGAGAATTTAAGAATCGAACAGATTTTATCAGTGTGCCATAGAAGTCTTGCACATTATATTGCAGGCAGCATGAGAAGATAATTTATCACAAGAAAGAATCAGAGCATTGTCAATTTTCGGCAATGCTCTGTTTTTTGTTACTCGTCCTCATCACTGCACTCGTCAAGTCCGTGAAGTAGCTGAATGTAAACGCACTCCGCACGATACCGTTCCTCGCCCTTGGCGGACATCATGAGTTCAAGAAAATACGCCTTAGCTTCCTCATAGTCCATCCAGACCTCACGCTTGCCGTTGCAGACGGTAGTGACATTGCGTGATCTCGGCATAGCCAATTCGGGCATTGCTAACATATACCGTATCTCCAATTTCATAGTAACCATATTATAGCCTGCAATGATCTCGGAGTCCAGCATAACGGGATAATTATAATCATTCTTGTGCAGGGCGCAGCCAATTCTTGAAAAGCCAGAATACACAGGTCACACTGTGAATTTCCGCACTCATGTGAAATCTTACAAAAATAAGAAACGTGTGGATAACCCGAAAGAAGACTGGCTAATCTTTGAGAACACCCATGAACCTATCGTCACTCAGCAGGAGTTTGGTCTGGTGCAGGAACTTCGCAAGAATAAGCGCCGACACACCAAACATGAGAAAGTCAATCCGTTTTCGGGTATGGTCTACTGTGCGGACTGCGGAAAGAAGATGTATCTGTGCCGAGCCAAATCGCTCACAGCAGATCAGGAACATCTGAAATGTGGTACTTACGCTAATGACAAAGACGAGTGTACAGCGCATTTTATCAGGACGATTGTTCTGAAAGAGATCATTCTCAGTGAACTGAACAAGTTGATTTCCTTTGTCAGGGAGAATGATGACGAGTTTGTGCAGGCAGCGATGGATAATTCCGTTCAGAAGCAGTCTTCGGAGCTTCTGACACTCAGCTGTGATATCTGTATCACCTGAAATATAGATATCAGTCTCATCATACTGTTTGAAGGCAACACCGCACAAAGCACGTCAAACGACTTTGTGCGGTGTTGCCTTAATTAGTTTTAGCTGTTCATAATATCGAATCGTGCGTGAAGTCATGTCAAGCATTTTACAGACTTCGTTTATTGTTTTCAGTTCATTCATCTGCATCACCATTGATATTATATCACTTGACGCTACGTCAAAGTCAAGCGTTTTTAAAAAATATGCACAAATTTTTATTTCTTTTTTGTACAATATTACGTCGCAGAAGTCTTTTGACAGATACTGAAAATAAGGCGTTGTCTGGCAGAAAAGATAATAATACACAAAGCTTTTATATGTGCTTTGTACAGATTGCCATTGATTTTTTCTTGACAAATGTCAGCTTTTAAGATATAATTAAATGTGATTAAGACATTGTTCTGATAATATATTAGTAATACACAGAAATTATAACCGGAGGATTTATTATGTGCGGAATAGTTGGATTTACAGGAAGCTTTCAGGCAGCTCCTATTTTGCTTGACGGACTTTCAAAGCTTGAATACAGAGGCTATGATTCGGCAGGAATTGCAGTACGTGACGGCAATAGTGATACAGAAGTAGTTAAGGCAAAAGGAAAACTGAAAGTTCTGAAGGAAATGACCAACGAAGGCAATGCAGTAAAAGGCTGCTGCGGTATTGGCCATACAAGATGGGCAACTCACGGCGAACCGTCTGCTGTAAATGCTCACCCTCATTCAAGCGATGACGAGAATGTAATTGCTGTTCATAACGGCATTATTGAAAACTATCAGGAACTTCGTGAAAAGCTCACCAAGAACGGATATACATTCAATTCACAAACTGATACTGAAGTTGCAGTCAAGCTCATTGACTACTACTACAAAAAATATAACCTTGGTCCTGTTGATTCCATTGCAAGAGCAATGATAAGAATCAGAGGTTCATATGCTCTTGCTGTTATGTTCAGGGATTTTCCGGAGGAGATCTATACAGCACGTAAGGACAGCCCGATGATAATCGGAATTGCAAACGGTGAAACATATGTTGCATCTGATGTACCTGCAATTCTTAAATATACAAGAAATGTCTACTACATCGGCAATATGGAGATCGCAAAGCTCGAAAAAGGCAATGTAACCTTCTATGATATTGACCGTGAGGAGATACATAAGGAACTTACTGAAATAAAATGGGATGCAGCCGCAGCAGAAAAGGGCGGTTTTGAGCATTTCATGCTTAAAGAGATCCATGAGCAGCCAAAGGTTGTAAGAGATACCATTAATTCAGTTGTAAGAGACGGAAAGATAGATTTCAGCGATATTGGTCTCACTGACGAGGAAATGAAGAAGATCTCACAGATATATATCGTTGCCTGCGGTTCGGCTTATCATGTCGGAATGGCTGCACAGTATGTCATCGAGGACTTTACTTCCATTCCTGTAAGAGTTGAACTTGCATCTGAATTCAGATACAGAAAAATGACACTTGTCAAGGACAGCCTCGTTATCATTATCAGCCAGTCAGGTGAAACTGCCGACAGCCTTGCAGCACTTCGTGAAGCAAAGGATAAGGGAATAAAAACTCTCGGTATCGTCAATGTTGTAGGTTCTTCCATCGCCCGTGAAGCTGATAATGTATTCTATACCCTTGCTGGTCCTGAGATCTCTGTTGCAACAACAAAGGCATATAGCACACAGCTTATCGCAGGCTACCTTCTTGCAGTCGGTTTTGCAAAAGCAAGGGAGGAAATGGACGATGAGACATACAACAGACTTATCAACGATATTTACTCAATCCCTGAAAAAATTGAAAAGATACTTGAAGACAAGGAACGTATCCAGTGGTATGCAAACAAGCTTGCAGGTTCAAAGGATGCATTCTTTATAGGCAGAGGAGTAGACTATGCGATATCTCTCGAAGGCAGCCTTAAAATGAAGGAGATCAGCTATATCCATTCAGAAGCATATGCCGCAGGTGAGCTTAAACACGGTCCTATCAGTCTTATTGAGGATGGTATCACAGTAATCGGTGTTCTCACACAGCCGGATCTTTATGAAAAGACTGTAAGCAACATGGTTGAAGTAAAGAGCAGAGGCGCTTCACTTATGGGACTTACCACATACGGAAATTACAGCATTGAGGATCTTGCTGACTTTACAGTATACATTCCTCAGACTGATCCGCATTTTTCAGGCAGTCTCTCAGTAATTCCGCTTCAGCTTCTCGGATATTATGTATCTGTTGCAAAGGGATACGATGTTGATAAGCCGAGAAATCTTGCAAAGAGCGTAACTGTTGAATAAAAACAGGATTAGATAATGCACTCAGCCATATGGTTCGGGTGCATTATTTTTATGCGGTGTTGCACTAAAACGTTGCAAAGTCAGGTACATCGCCTAAAAGAATGTTTTCTGCAAGCAGAAATTCAAATGATACATTTGACCTGAATGAATACATAGGAAGTGCAGAGCTTACATCAGCCGTGATGATCGCAGAAATTCTGTGGCGTGTCTGGTTGTCTCCTGCGGATGAAAAATCACTTTTCAGTCTGACATTTGCCGTTCCTGCCGGACATATCCGTATTTTCAGCCGTGGCCCTTTTCCGGCAAGCAGATATGAATTTGTAAGTGAGCCGAGAGGAATACTGTCACTGAAAGAGCCTGCATCCGAAAGCTTCTGATTTACGGCAAGTGTAAGTTCTGACTGGACTTTATTGATGTTATATGTCATTGCCTCGACGGATACTGCTTTTCCGCTGCTGTCGTGAAGAACTGCGGCAAAATCCGAATATGTAAATCTGTTTTTTTCAAGATATTCTGCCGCTGCTTTTTCAATAATGCAGTTGGTGCGTAATTCAGCAAAATGCTGTGCCTGTGCTTTGGCTAAAGGTCGGACAGCTTTGTCGGTGATATGAGCAATAATGGAAAAAAATACTGCAAATAAAACAGCGGCAGATATAATGAAAATTGCTCTGTATTTTTTGATATTCTGCTTATGATGCCTCATATTCAGCTCCTTTTCTGATGATCAGTACATTATATTCACAGCGGACGTGATATGTGACAAAAACTGTATGGACAAAACAGCATAAATGTGGTAGAATATAAATAAGGATACCTCTAAAAACCCGTTTTGAATAAGAAAAAGCAGACAGGTGCAGCAGATGCAGGGAAAGTTCTCAAAAGTGCTGCCTAAAAGAGGAGTTTTTAGAGATGCAATTAATACCCTTATGAACGGAGCAATCCTATGAAAAAAATTACTGTAGGCATTACAGCCCATGTTGACTCAGGAAAGACAACTCTTGCCGAAGCAATGCTTTTTGAGACGGGAACTATCCGTAAACTCGGAAGGGTTGACAACGGCAGTTCAACTCTTGATACAAATTCAATTGAACGAGACAGGGGAATCACCATTTTTTCCGCACAGGCAGAGCTTACCGCAGGCGAAACTGAAATTGCTCTTCTTGATACACCGGGACACGTTGATTTTTCAGCAGAGACCGAACGCACAATGCGTGTGCTTGATTATGCAGTGCTCGTTATCAGCGGTACGGACGGAGTTCAGAGCCATACCTCAACGCTCTGGAAACTACTTAGAAAATATGAGATACCGGTTTTTATTTTTATTAACAAAATGGATCTGATCGGTGCTGACAGAAAAGCGGTGCTTGACAATATAAGAAGCCGTCTCTCTGATAATTGTACGGATTTTTCGGGCAGTATCGATGATATATCGGATGCCTGTGCGCTTTGCTCAGAGGAGCTTATGGAGAAATACCTCAGTGACGGTGTTCTCTCTGATGATGATATCGCAGCAGCTATCTCTGAAAGGAGAATTTTTCCGTGTATGTTTGGTTCTGCGCTGAAAATGGACGGAGTAAAGGAACTGCTCGGCATTATTGACCGTTTTTCAAGAGAGCCTGAACATAATGCCGAATTTGGAGCAAAGGTATACAAAATATCTTATGATGCAAAGGGAAGCCGACTTACTCACATGAAAATTATGGGCGGAGTTCTGCATATGCGTGAAGAACTGACCTATACTGCACAGGACGGCAGCGAAATTACCGGAAAGATCAGCTCAATACGCTTTTATTCAGGCGAAAAATTCAGAACTGCCGAACAGGTATCTGCCGGTGAGGTATGTGCGGTAACAGGTCTGACGGATACGTATGCAGGACAGGGAATAGGCTGTATACGCAATTCCGACAGAGCAGTGCTTGAACCTGTCATGACATATACTGTTGTTCTGCCTGAAGGAAAAAACGTTTATGAAGCCTTGAAGGATATGCGTATGCTCGAGGATGAAGATCCGCAGCTCCATGTTCTGTGGAATGAACAGCTCAGAACTATCCACATCCAGCTTATGGGTGCTGTTCAGCTTGAAGTGCTGTCACGGCTTGCCGAGGAAAAATTCGGCTATAAGGTCACATTCTGCGACGGAGCAGTAGCATATAAGGAAACTATCGGAAATAAATCTGAAGGCGTGGGACATTATGAGCCGCTGAAACATTACGCAGAAGTGCATCTCATACTTGAACCATTGCCAAGAGGCAGCGGTCTGCAATTTGAAAGTATTTGCCATCAGGACGATCTTGACCTTAACTGGCAGAGACTTATTCTCACTCATCTTGAAGAAAAAACTCATGTCGGAACTCTTACAGGTTCGCCGATAACCGATATGAAAATAACTCTTGCGGCAGGAAAAGCGCATCTGAAGCATACAGAGGGAGGCGATTTCCGTCAGGCTACATACCGTGCTGTCCGTCAGGGACTCAGAAGCAATGAATGTGTGCTTCTTGAACCGTGGTATGATTATGAACTGGAGATACCAACAGAGAATGTGGGACGGGCGATTGCTGATCTGCAGCATATGTCAGCCGATTTTGAACCGCCTGTGACAATAGGTGAGATGTCGGTCATTATAGGTTCTGCGCCTGTTCCGGAGCTTAACGGCTATCAGGAGGAAGTGATCGCATATACCCGTGGACAGGGCAGACTGACCTGTTCGGCATCAGGATTCCGTGAATGCCACAATGCTGATGAAGTCATCTCCGCAGCCGGATATGACTGTGACGGAGATATTGAAAATTCGGCAGATTCGGTGTTCTGTTCACATGGTGCAGGATTTGTGGTAAAATGGGACGAAGTTCCGTTGCATATGCATCTTCCGTCATGCCTTACTGCTGAATCCGATGAAGAAAATAAAGCCGAAATGCATACAAAAGCCGCCAGATACATAGAAAAAGCCGTTTCTGATGAGGAGCTTATGGAGATTTTTGAGCGCACATACGGTAAGATCGAGCGTGATCCACGAAAGGCATTCAAGAAGGTGAAAGCGCCTGAAATAACTGATAAAAAAGTACGGCTGCCTAATTATACCGGACCTGATTATCTGCTTGTGGACGGCTATAATATCATATTTGCATGGGACGACCTGAAAAAAATAGCAGAAGAAAATCTTGATGCGGCACGAGGTGAGCTTATTAAGAGAATGTGCAATTATCAGGGGTTTTCAGGCTGTGAGCTTATACTTGTTTTTGATGCATACAAGGTCAAGGGCAGACACCGTGATGTTGAAAAATACTGCAATATAAACCTTGTCTATACAAAAGAATCGGAAACTGCCGATTCGTATATTGAGCGTGTGTCTCATGAACTTTCACAGAATCATCGTGTACGTGTTGCTACATCAGACGGTACTGAGCAGCTTATAATTCTCGGCAACGGCGCAATGAGAATATCTGCCGCAGAATTCAGAAAACGCTGTGATGCAGCTGAAGCAGCCATTAAAGAATACATCAGCAATATGAAATAACATCCGGGCACCTCTGAAAACTTTTTTGGAGGTGCCTGCCTTTTTTCAGATGAAGCATGGCTTTTTTGTTTAAAATGTAAAATATATGTAAAATGTAATAAAAGAGTAGAAATTATATTCTGTTTATGCTATAATTACTTTGATTGGTTTTTTGCAATGGTGCATTAAACCCGCAGACCGATAAATTTATTCCGAATCGTAACAGGTTCACAATTACCAGTCTGATCTTCTGCTTTGCAGAATTATTTTTTGAGGAGGTTTGTACATGAAAAAAGTGCAACTGACAGAAACCGTTTTGCGTGACGCCAATCAGTCTCTGATGGCGACAAGACTGCCTTACACGGACTATGAAGCTATCCTTTCCGATATGGATAAGGCGGGCTACTATTCCATTGAGTGCTGGGGCGGCGCTACATTTGACTCTTGTCTGCGATATCTCGGAGAAGATCCTTGGGAAAGACTCAGAAATCTCAGGAAAAATCTTCCGAACAATAAGCTCCAGATGCTCCTGAGAGGACAGAATCTTCTCGGCTATAAGCACTATCACGATGATGTGGTAGAAAAGTTCATTGAACTTTCGATCAAAAACGGTATCGATGTTATCCGTATATTTGATGCTTTGAACGATTTCAGAAACATTGCAACAGCCCTTGAAGCTACAAAAAAGTATGCAACACCAAATACTATCGCTTCAGGCTGTATCTCCTATACACAAAGCCCTGTGCACACAGTAGAGAAGTATATCGAAATGTGCAAGGAACTCAAAACTATGGGATTTGATACTATCTGCCTCAAGGATATGGCAGGTACTATGTCACCGTATGAGGCTGAACACCTCATTAAGGGAATCAAAGATGCTATCGGCGACATGACTCTCATTCTTCACACACATTGTACAACAGGCATGGCATACATGACTCTCACAAAGGCTATCGAGTCAGGAATCGATGTAATTGACTGTGCGACATCATGCTTCTCAGGCGGTACATCACAGCCTGCAACAGAGACTATGTACTATGCTCTCAAACAGTACGGCATCGAAACAGGTCTCGACATTGATGTTATCAACAAGGTAAATGATTTCTTCAAGCCTGTAAAGCAGAAGTATGTTGACAGCGGAAGAATCAATCCGAAGAGCCTTGCAACTGATGCTCAGGCACTTGTTTACAAAGTTCCGGGCGGTATGCTTTCAAATATGATCGCAAACCTCACAGATATGCACGCTATGGACAAATTTGACGAGGCACTTGCAGAAATTCCGAAGGTAAGAGCTGACCTTGGCTATCCTCCGCTTGTAACACCTCTTTCACAGATGGTAGGAAATCAGGCTGTAACAAATGTTCTCGTAGGCGAACGCTACAAGAATATCTCAAAGGAAGTCAAGAACTACATCAAGGGTGAATACGGAATCTCTCCTGCACCTATCAATGAGGAACTTGCAAAGAAAGTCCTCGGCGATGCACAGCCTGTTGACTGCCGTATCGAGGACAGCATCCGCACAGGCGAGGAATTCGTTAAGGCTAAAGAAGCTCTCGGTGATCTCTGCCGCAGTGAGGAAGATGCAATGAGCTATATCTGCTATCCAGACCAGACTCTCAAATTCCTGAATGACCGCAAGGCTAAGGAAGAAAATGAAGCAGTCTATACCATTGAGGAAATGTAAGGAGGCGGCATTATGTTGGATACTCTTTTAATTGCTGCCAAAACAATAGACAAGGGCAGGGAAGTATCAATAGGTGAAGCCGGCGTTACTGCGATTTTCGGATATGCTGTAGTTTTTTCCGGACTTGTTGTGCTTATGGCTGTTCTCTATATCACAGGTGCATATTTCAAGTCTAAGGACGAGAAGGCTGCTGCCGCAAAGAAAACCGCAGAAGCTGCCAATAAACCTGCACCGACTGTCGCAGCCGCTCCTGTTGCTGATTCAGCAAAGCCTGTTGCTCCCGGTTCAGCCGGTCATGTGAAGCTCCATGATGTGCCTGACAGGGAAGCTGCCATGCTCATGGCTATTGTTGCTGATAAAATGCAGAAGCCTATCAATGAACTGCATTTCATTTCTATCAAGGAGGTCAAAGACTAATGAAATATAAAGTTACACTTAACGGAAAAACCTATGAAGTTGAGGTTGAACACGGCAAGGCTGTTCTTCTTGACGAATATGAGGCTCTTGCACCTGCACCTGCCGCAGCCGCTGCACCCGCTGTCGCTGCTCCGACAGCCGCTCCTGCCGCTGCGCCTGCACCGGCAGCACCTGTAAATCTTGCCGCAGGCGAGACTGTATCAGCACCTATGCCGGGCAATATCATCAGAGTTGACGTTGCTCAGGGTGACACTGTAAAAGCTGGTCAGATACTTGTAATTCTTGAAGCCATGAAAATGGAAAACGAGATCGTTTCACCAAAGGACGGCACTGTAGCACAGGTCGTTACAAGCAAGGGTTCGGTTGTGGATACAGGCGCTCCGCTGGTAATCATAGCATAAGGGAGGGGCAGAAATGGATATTCTCGAAACCCTTGAAAACCTCTGGAACGATTCGGGCTTTCAGAGCTTTTTCGTAAACGGCGGCTGGAAGAACCTTGTAATGATAGTTGTTGCGTGTGTTCTTCTTTATCTTGGCATTGTCAAGAAATTTGAACCGCTTCTTCTTGTCGGAATTGCATTCGGCTGTCTGCTTGTAAATCTTTCCTATTTTGGACCTGAATCGACCGATGCACTTTATCATCCTGACCTCTGGACAAATTTCCTTGACCCCGAACACGCAGATTATCACAGCTACGGTGCAATAATGGCACACGGCGGTTTGCTTGATATCCTGTATATCGGTGTTAAGGCAGGTATTTATCCGTCACTCATCTTCTTAGGTGTCGGCGCTATGACAGACTTCGGTCCGCTTATAGCAAATCCTAAGAGCCTTCTTCTCGGCGCTGCTGCACAGATGGGCGTATTTGCCGCATACTTCGGTGCAGTCTGCCTCGGATTTACAGGAAATGAAGCTGCTTCTATCGGTATCATCGGCGGTGCTGACGGCCCGACAGCGATATTCCTTACAACAAGACTTGCTCCGCATCTTCTTGGTCCTATCGCTATTGCAGCATATTCATACATGGCACTTATTCCGCTTATCCAGCCGTTCTTCATGAATCTTCTCGTTACAGAGAAGGAAAAGAAGATAAAGATGGAACAGGCAAGAAACGTTTCCAAGACAGAGAAGATCATCTTCCCTATCATTGTTGCAATGTTTGTAATCCTTCTTCTTCCGTCAACAGCTCCGCTCGTAGGCTGTCTCATGCTCGGCAACCTCTGGAGAGAGTGCGGTGTTACTGAAAGACTTTCAGACACAGTACAGAATGCTCTTATGAACATCGTTACTGTATTCCTCGGAATTTCAGTAGGTGCTACAACAGCTGCTTCACAGTTTATCTCATGGGAGACGATCAAGATCATCGTTCTTGGTCTTGCAGCATTCTCATTCTCAACAATCGGCGGTCTTCTTGTCGGAAAGCTTATGTGCAAGCTTTCAGGCGGCAAGATAAATCCGCTTATCGGTTCGGCAGGCGTTTCCGCTGTACCTATGGCAGCCCGTGTATCACAGATGGAAGGTCAGAAAGCTAATCCTTCAAACTTCCTTCTCATGCACGCTATGGGACCAAACGTTGCAGGCGTAATCGGTTCTGCAATTGCAGCCGGTTTCCTCCTTGCAGTTTATAAGTAATTTTTTGTCACCTGTGGAGATTTTCCACAGGTGATTTTTATTAATGCTGTACAAATGCAAGAAAAAATAAAATTTCATGAAAAAAATCTCTGAAAGACTTGAAAAATTTTTTGAAATAGTGTAAAATAGTATTGTTCGTTGTTAATATTATAACAACACTGCGGAACTGAAAATGTTCCATCAGGAAAATAACATACAAAGTTTGAATTTACTTTGTATCAGATTATTTTATGCAATCAAAAACGAAAGGATGTCATACTAATGGCAGGATTAAACAAAGTTACTGTAGAAGACATTAATGTAAAAGGCAGAAAGGTTCTCGTAAGAGTAGACTTCAACGTTCCGCTGAAGGACGGCGTTATCACAAACGACAACAGAATTCAGGCTGCTCTCCCTACGATCAACAAGCTCGTTGAAAACGGAGCAAAGGTTGTTCTCTGTTCACACCTCGGCAAGCCGAAGAACGGTCCTGAGGCTAAGTTCTCACTTGCTCCTGCAGCAGCAAGACTTGCTGAACTCGTAAACACAAAGGTTGTTTTCGCAGCTGACGATACAGTTGTAGGCGACAACGCAAAGAAGGCTGTTGCTGAAATGAAGGACGGCGAGATCGTTGTTCTTGAAAACACACGTTTCCGTGGCAATGACGAGACTAAGAACGGCGAAGATTTCTCAAAGGAACTTGCTGACCTCGTTGACGGCGAAGCATTCGTAATGGACGCTTTCGGTTCAGCTCACCGTGCTCACGCTTCAACTGCAGGCGTTACAAAGTTTGTAAAGGATACAGCAGTAGGTTACCTCATGCAGAAGGAGATTCAGTACCTCGGCAATGCTGTTGAAGTACCTGAGAGACCATTCGTAGCTATCCTCGGCGGCGCAAAGGTTGCTGACAAGCTCAACGTTATCTCAAACCTCCTCGAAAAGTGTGATACACTTATCATCGGTGGCGGTATGGCTTACACATTCATCAAGGCACAGGGCGGCAACATCGGTAAGTCACTCGTTGATGACGAAAAGCTTGACTACTGCAAGGAAATGCTCGCAAAGGCTGAACAGCTTGGCAAGAAGATTCTTCTTCCTGTTGATACAGCAGTTGCTGCTTCCTTCCCTGATCCGATCGATGCTGAGATCGCTGTTGAAAATGTTTCTGCAGGAGAGATCCCGGCAGAACAGATGGGTCTTGATATCGGAACAGAGACACAGAAGATCTTTGCTGATGCTGTAAAGACAGCTAAGACAGTTGTATGGAACGGACCTATGGGCGTATTTGAGAATCCTACACTTGCTAAGGGTACAATCGCTGTTGCAAAGGCTCTTGCTGATACAGATGCTACAACAATCATCGGCGGCGGTGACTCTGCTGCTGCTGTAATGCAGCTCGGTTTCGCTGACAAGATGAGCCACATCTCAACAGGCGGCGGTGCTTCACTTGAATACCTCGAAGGCAAGGTTCTTCCGGGTGTTGCAGTAATCGCTGAAAAGTAATTATACAAACAATAGGGCGGATAGGAATATTCGCCCTTATTGCAGTAAAAGAGGTGTTATTATGAACGAAGAAAAAAAGAGCTGTAAGAAAAAGTGCTGCTGCAAATGTAATTTTACAGAGGAAGTAAAGAAAAGCTCTGTTGCTGTATGGCTTTTTGCGATATGCGGTTTCCTTTTCGGTATGATAGTTGGCATATTCTGCGCACCGATTAAAAAAGGCGTAAAGATAGGCTGCAATAATTCCGCAGTAAACGGCAGGGATAAGAGCCGTATCAACTACAATTCCGAAGTTTTTGATGATTATGAATCTGATGATGACGAAGAAGAAGTAAGTTTCTGAGTATTATGAATGTAAAATTATTTAAGGAGAATATATAAATGAACAAGAATGTAAGAAAGGCAATTATTGCCGGTAACTGGAAAATGAACAAGACAAGACCTGAGGCTAAGGAGCTTCTTGAAGCAATCAAGCCACTCGTTGCAAATGCAGAAGGCAAGGTTGAGGTCATTGCTTGTGTACCTTTCACAAACCTCGAAACAGCAATCAATACAACAGCCGGCTCAAATGTAAAGGTTGGCGCTGAGAACGTTCACTTTGAAAAGAGCGGTGCTTTCACAGGTGAAATTTCTGCTGATATGCTCACAGAGCTTGGTGTTGAGTACGTTGTAATCGGTCACTCAGAGAGAAGACAGTATTTCGGTGAAACAGACGAAACTGTAAACAAGAGAACTCTTGCTGCTCTTGAAGCTGGTCTCAAGCCTATCGTTTGCGTAGGTGAGACACTTGAGCAGAGAGAACTCAACATCACAGAAGAAGTTATCGCTACACAGATAAAGATCGACCTCAAGGGTACCTGCCCTAAGTGCATCAAGAATGTAGTTATCGCTTACGAGCCTGTATGGGCTATCGGAACAGGCAAAACAGCTACACCTGAACAGGCTCAGGAAGTATGTGCATTCATCCGTGGTGAGCTTGCAAAGATGTTTGATAAGGAAACTGCTGAGGCTGTTACAATTCAGTATGGCGGTTCAATGAACGCTAAGAACTGTGCAGAGCTTCTTGCAAAGCCTGACATCGACGGCGGTCTTATCGGCGGTGCATCACTCAAGGCTGACGATTTCAATACAATCGTTCAGGCTGCTGTTGAGGGCTGATTCGGAAATCAATAATTTATCATCGGGCGGAGCAATCCGCCCGTATTTTAAGACGGCTTATTTTTATGCGGCGGTGAAATTATGGTTCTGAAAATTGATTATGAAGTATTTCGCCTTGTAATGGCGGAAAAAGAGGAATATGTCTTTGATGCCGTCACATATGCAATATGCGAAAAAGGCAGCGAAGAAGCAGAATTCTTTGATTATCCGATACCTATGCCGTTCACTGAAAAAATGGAGCTTTATAAAGCTTATGTTGAAACATTCAGCCCTCGTATAAGGAGACAATTTGCACATACACCGGATGAAAGAGCATATATGGGACTTTTTGGGTATTATGCTGATGATGACGGCGAAAAAAGCGAAAGATTCGGTAAATTTGAGGATATGTACTATCTCCGCAAGCTTGTTGACTGGTGTGAGATGAATCATATCGCTTATTATATTGATAAAAGCGATTGGTACCTAAAAAGCTTTGTTTCTGAATTTCAAAAAAATAATATCGAAAAACGATAATTTGTTATTGACAAATAGAAATTTGTGTGGTATACTATAGTCATAGACAGGCGAAAAGCCTGAAACATATTTTTATGAGGTGATTTCTATGACTATATGTAAAAGAAATTCTGATATAACTGAAGACCCGGCTATCAAAAATAAGAAAAACAAATTCAAAGCACTAAATATCCTTATGGCAGGGGTAATTTTTTGTTCGATGATTCTTTACATTGCTAATCCTTTTTCCTTCTATATAGCTCCTGTGCTCTTGTTTTTTAATCATGTTGTACTTCCGTTGCTTTTTGAACACCATATCAGTACAGGAAAAAGCAAAAAAGCTCTTGTTATAGTTCGTTCTGCCGTTATTGTTTTGTTTGCCAGTTTGTATGTTGTTCCAATAATATGCATTGGATTTAATAATACCAAGCTTTTATATTCTACAAAAAAACGCATCTTTTCATCTGAAAAATGCTCTGATTTTCCTGATAAACTGCCTGAAAACTGCAATGACTATATTTTTCGCACAGAGCCGCAGGCTTTGGCACAGGATTATCGTCCTTGTGCTTTTCTTGCTTTTCATTCAGATACTGATACTATGAAACAAATGGAAAACGACATCAGTGCCAAAGGCGGAGTTGTCAGTGATTACAGCTTATCGCTGGAAGAATTTGTGGAAGAAAGATTTTCATATAAGTCTGAAATTGAAAAAGAACATATAGGAACTCCTGAGAAATATATGTATTCCTATCTGGAGCAAAAAGGACTTCCGATTTATGTTCATAGCTGGCTTGAAAGAAATACACTGAACATTGATATGGAAAATGCTGTTATTTATAAAAACAAAGGCTGTCTTTTCAATTATGAAACAGGACTTGTGGTATTCTGGACATGATGGATTATCACAGTGTCTCTTAATAATTCTTTAAAGGAGAATATTTATGTCAAAAAAACCTGTGGCACTTATTATTATGGATGGTTTCGGCTATAATCCTGAAACCTACGGCAATGCTATTGCTGCCGCAAAAACACCTAATATAGACAAATACATGGCTGAATGCCCTAATACTATCATCGGTGCAAGCGGTCTTGATGTAGGACTTCCTGACGGTCAGATGGGCAACTCTGAGGTTGGTCATACAAATATCGGTGCAGGAAGAATTGTTTACCAGATGCTTGTTAAGATATCCAAGGATATCAAGGACGGCACTTTTGAAAACAACAAGGCTATACTTGCTGCTATGGAGAACTGCAAGGCTAAGAATTCAGCTCTTCACCTTATGGGACTTCTCTCACCGGGCGGTGTTCACAGCCATATGGAGCACCTTTTCGGTATCGTAGAAATGGCTAAGAAGAACGGCCTTGATAAGGTTTATATTCACGCATTCCTCGACGGACGTGACGTTCCGCCTTCATCTGCCGCTGAATATATGGAGCAGACTGTTGCTGAACTTAAAAAGATCGGTCTTGGCAAAATTGCTACTATCTCAGGCAGATTTTATGCAATGGACAGAGACAATGCATGGGACAGAGTTGAAAAGGCTTATTCCGCACTTGTATACGGCATTGGTGTAAACGAAACTGATCCTGTTCAGGCTATCAGAAATTCCTATGCAAATGAAGTAACCGATGAATTCATGCTTCCTACTGTTATTGAGGGCGGTGCAGCTATCAAGGCTGATGACAGCGTTATCTTCTTCAACTTCCGTCCTGACCGTGCAAGACAGATCACACGTTCATTTGTTGATCCTGAATTCACAGGCTTTGAAAGAAAGAACGGCTTCTTCCCACTCAATTTCGTATGTATGGCTCAGTATGATGCAACAATGCCTAATGTTTCAGTTGCATATCCACCTGAACAGCTTACAATGACTATGGGCGAATACCTTGCAAAACTTGGCAAGACACAGCTCAGAATTGCTGAAACTCAGAAGTATGCCCACGTTACATTCTTCTTTAACGGCGGTGAGGAAAAGCAGTTTGAGGGTGAGGACAGAATCCTCATCAAGTCACCTGATGTTCCTACATTTGACCTTAAACCTGAAATGAGCGCATATGAAGTTTGTGATGCAGTTGTAAAGGCTATTGAAGATGATAAGTATGACGTTATTATCCTCAACTATGCAAACTGTGATATGGTTGGTCATACAGGCATTTTTGATGCTGCTGTAAAGGCTGTTGAGGCTACTGACGAATGCGTAGGCAGAATGGTAGATGCTATTCTTGCAAAGGGCGGTGCAGCTCTTATCACAGCAGACCACGGTAATGCAGATAAGATGATGGAAGCTGACGGCAGTCCGTTCACAGCACATACAACAAATCCTGTTCCGCTTATTGCTGTAGGCGTTGACGGAAAACTTGCTGACGGCGGCGTACTTGCTGACCTTGCACCAACAATGCTTGATATCATGGGCGTTCCTCAGCCTGCCGAAATGACTGGAAAATCACTTCTTAAATAATGACATATATAAGGTCACTTCTGAATTGTTTCGGAAGTGACCTTTACTTTTTATTATAAACATGATATAATAAGTTATGGGCATCTCTAAAAACCTGTTTTTTCTCAGAAGTGGTTTTTAGAGGTGCCCTTATATAGGCAACACCGCACAAAGCACGTCTAACGACTTTGTACGTCATAAACTTGTA
>JAKSQT010000043.1 GCA_024403995.1 Ruminococcus sp. | reverse complement strand
ATACAAGTTTATGACGTACAAAGTCGTTAGACGTGCTTTGTGCGGTGTTGCCTTATATCACATAATAATGTGAAATATCAGACATGAGGCAGAAGATAAAGTAAAAACATAAAAATAATTGTATTTCACCTTGACAAGTGAAAGTCAATATGCTATAATATGATCATGGAAGCAATTCCGGAATGAATAACGAGGAGGAATAATATGGAATTTGCCAAGAAATTAAGACAAATACGGCTTGGCTGCGAAATGACTCAGGATGAGCTTGCCAAGAAGCTTGATGTCAGCCGCCGAACTATCATGTTCTATGAACAGGGTGAAACTCTGCCAAGATATGAACGTATCTACGAGTCACTTGCGGAGATATTCAAAACACCTGTGGATTTCTGGAAATGTGAAAGTGACAGCGATTTCGAGGATGCAGCAAAATATGCCTACGGTTCAAGCGGAAAACAACAGGCGGACAAGCTTGTTACTGAGCTTTCGGGACTTTTTGCAGGTGGCAGACTGTCCGAGAATGACACGGATGCCGTAATGCTCGCACTTCAACAGGCTTACTGGAAAGTCAAGGAACAGAAAGCCAAGGATAAGGGCATCACTTAAAGGAGTCCTGAATATGACCTACATATACGATGCCATTCAGGAGCTGATCAATGAGTATGATACCAGAGATCCTCTTGAGATACTGAAAAATATGAGAGTACAGATCGTTCCGTGCAACTGTCAGCCGCAGAATGTTCCGAGTTTTTACGGCATGGTCACAGCACCGGACGGCGATCCGGATTACCTTGCCGTGATAATAAATCCGCACCTTGACCGTGAGGATACGCTCCTTACCTATGCTCACGAACTTACGCATATCGCCGTTGACAGAGAGGCGATCGTCTCGTCTCCGCACAGGGATTGCACGATATATAATCCGAATGACAGGACAGAGTACCGTGCAAATACAGGGGCAGCGCATCTTCTTATTGATGACGATGAGCTTATCAGGCTCATGGAGGAGGGCTATGACGCTTTTTCCATTGCCGGTATCCTTCGTGTGAAGCCTGCACTTTTAGGCTATAAGGTGCTTGACCTTAATCGTATGGGCTATGATCTGCCGACAGGCTGGATAACTAACAGACTTTTCGGTTGAACGCTCTGCTGCGCCGTCGGGAGGGATATTAATGTATGCCGCAATTGACATGAAATCATTCTATGCATCGGTTGAATGCGTGGAAAGAGGTCTCGATCCGCTGACAACAAATCTTGTTGTGGCTGATGTCTCACGGACAGAGAAAACTATCTGCCTTGCTGTTTCTCCGTCACTGAAATCATTCGGTATTCCCGGCAGACCAAGACTTTTCGAGGTGATTCAGGCTGTAAACGGCATTAATTATCAGCGGCGCAAAATCAACAGATACAATAAATTCAGGGGGTGCTCGACAGATATAAATGAGCTTGAAATACACCCTGAACTTGAAGTCGGCTACATCACGGCAGTTCCGCAGATGAGGCTGTATGAGGAATACAGCACACGGATATATGCTGTTTTCCTGAAATATTTCGCACCCGAAGATGTCCATGTCTATTCATGCGATGAAGTATTTATCTTTATTGAACCATATCTTGCTTTGTACCACACATCGCCGCATGAACTTGTAATGAAGGTAGTAACGGACATATTGTCGGAAACGGGGATAACGGCAACTGCGGGAATAGGTACGAATATGTATCTCTGCAAAATTGCAATGGATATCGTTGCAAAGAAAATGCCTGCGGACGAAAATGGTGTGCGTATAGCCGAGCTTGATGAATTATCTTATCGGGAAAAACTCTGGGAGCACACTCCTTTAAAGGATTTCTGGGGATTTGGAAACGGAATCGCCTCGCATCTTGAACGGATGGGCATACGGAATATGGGGGATATCTGTCTGCTTTCCGAATGCGATGATGAAAGGCTTTACAGAGAATTCGGCGTGAATGCCGAAATAATTATTGACCATGCATGGGGATATGAAAGCTGTACTATCAGCGATATAAAGGCGTATAAGCCTAAATGCAGGTCGCTCAGCACAAGTCAGGTGCTTTCAAGGGCATATGAGAATTTTGAAGCTGAGATCGTCCTGAAGGAAATGACTGAACAGCTTGTGCTGAAACTTGTCGGGGCAGGCTGTGCGGCAGATCAGGTCTCACTGTTCGTACTGTATGATGTCGGGGGAATATATGACGGATACAGCGGAGAAATGAGAAATGATCACTACGGCAGGAAAATGCCGAAGCCGCTGTCATGCACGAAAAAAACAGGGTATACTTCCTCGACAAAGGAAATAATGGGGGCGCTGGTATCACTTTTCAGAAGCAGAACTGATGTGAAACTGGCAATTAAAAAAATTGGAATCAGCTTGGATAACATCATCCCACAAAACGAAATCCAACCGAAATATCTGCAATTTGATCTCTTTACGGATACTGATATGGCGGCGGAGGAGAATGCAGCAGATGAAGTCGCAAAAATGCGTGAACGGTCGCTTCAGACTGCGGTTCTCGGCATAAGAAACAAATTCGGGAAAAATTCGCTTTTGCGTGGAATAAGCTATCAGGAAGGGGCGACTGCAAGAGAACGCAATATGCAGATCGGCGGTCATCGTGCATAGGAGGGGACTATGAGAGAGGAACTGCTTGAAATTCTGCATCATTCACATCATGTATCGGAACATCGTGCGCCTATGTCGGGAAGTGCGAGAGCATCGAAATTTTCGTCATACAAGGCACTTGAAGGACATGAGCAGATGATCGCTGAGGAGGGGAGACTCACTGATGCAGAACATGAACTCAGTGATCACGAAAATGATGAACTGAACGAAAAACTGCGCTTTCTGCTTGAACATGAGTATGATGATACAGATGTGGAGATTTCCTATTTCAGACGTGACAGCCGTAAAAGCGGCGGTGCGTATGTACAGTATAAGGGAATATTCGGGTATTATCGTGCTGACGTGAACAGGCTTGTTTTTGCCGATAATACGGAAATCAGCGTGGAGAGTATCATGAAAATAGAGATCATCTGACGATATGAAAAAACACCATACAGAGCTTAGGAGCTTTGTATGGTGTTTTCATTATACTTTATCAGAGATGTATTTCTTTGTTGAAAGATTTCGCACTGAATTGAGGACAAGCAGCATAGCCGTACCTGAATCGGCAAAAACTGCAAACCACATATTCGGCAGACCGAGAAGTCCGAGAATAAGAACAGCCGCTTTGATAACAAGAGCAAAAATAATGTTCTGATAAGCGATCTGCCGTGTTCTGTCCGCAAGCTTCTTGGCATTTACCACAGCCTCGGGTTCAGAGTTTATGAATACGGCATCAGCAGCTTCGATCGCAAGGTCTGAGCCTGTTTTCATAGCGCCGCCGACATCTGCGCCTGCAAGCACAGGGCCGTCATTTATACCATCGCCGACAAACATTACGGGACCGAAAAGTCCACGGAAGTTTTCGATTTTTTTGAGCTTATCTTCGGGAAGAAGTTCGCCGATCGATGTTTCAATACCGAGTCTTTGTCCGGTAATTGATGCATTTTCACGCTTATCACCTGTCAGCATTATGGTATGAATGCCCATTGCATTGAGCTTTTCAACAGCCGATGCGGATGTCTTTTTTACAGTATCCGAAACAACGATGCGTCCTTCTACCTTTCCGTTTACAGCAACATATACGACGCTGCCGCTTTCGCCGCGCTGTCCCTTCGGAATGGTTACTTCGTATTCGTCCATCATTTTTTCGTTGCCGCAGAGAACGGTTCTTCCGCTTATCTCAGCCTCGATGCCTCTGCCTGCGATCTCTGAGACTTTATCAGGCGTACCGAGTTTGAGCTTATTTTTTTTGCAGTATTCTATTATGCTTTCGGCAACAGGATGAGTTGAAGCGATCTCGCAGCTGCCGCATATCCTGAGGAGGTGACGGTTGCTGAGAACGCCGAAAGACTGAATGGAAGTTACACTGAAAGTACCGTTTGTAAGAGTGCCTGTTTTATCAAAAGCGATAGCCTTGATCTTGGCAAGAGCCTCGATCGATGAGCCGCCCTTAAAGAGTATGCCAAGCTTTGAAGCAGCGCCGATGCCTGAAAAATAGGCAAGCGGAACACTGAGAACAAGTGCACACGGACAGCTTATAACGAGAAATGTGAGAGCCGAATATATCCACTTGTGCCAGTCGCCTGTGACAATGGACGGAATTATTGCTGTAAGAGCAGCAATGACAAGCACAACAGGAGTGTATATCTTTGAAAATTTAGTGATAAATCTTTCGATAGTCGGTTTTGAGGCGGAAGCATCTTCAACAGCCTGAGCAATTTTTGATACCATTGAATTTTCTGCTGAAGCCGAAGCACGGAGAGTAATGCCCTCGGAAAGATTTATGCAGCCTGAATAGATCGGATCGCCTGCACGGACGATAACGGGAACAGGTTCACCGTTTATTGCAGCAGTATCTATTCTGGATTTGCCTGACTCAACAACGCCGTCAACGGCAATTCTTTCGCCGACTTTGATTCTGAGAATGTCGCCTACTCTGATATTATCGGCAGGAATACGCCTGAATTCACCGTCGATAAGCACATCAGCCTCATCAACTTTAAGTGCGGCAGTTTCGGTGATAGCTTTTCTGCTTTTTGAAACTGCATAGTCCTCAAACAGCTCGCCGATGCGGTAGAAAAGCATTACACCGACAGCTTCAGGGAATTTGCCGATAATGAATGCTCCGACAGTAGCGATCGTCATAAGGAAATTCTCGTCAAAAAATTTCTTAGCCTTGAGGTTTTTGACGGTCGATTTCAGGACATTCAGACCGAGCATAAGATACGAAATGATATAAAGAATTAACACAACAGGAGTGCAATCAGACACAGCACTGCACACGGCAGCACCTATGAAAATCTCAGCGCCGAGAAGGAGCTGTGCAAAGTCGAAAGATACAGTACCGTCCCATTCTGAGGTCAGATTTTTTTTCACATGAACATATTTCGGGACGGGTGCAGGTTCAGGCTCAGGTTCGCTGTCATCGGCTGCGATAAGCTCCTCCTCCTGAACAAGTTCTGCGGCAGGCTGCGGCTCTATCTCATGGGAGGCAGGCTTTTCAACAGGTTCTTCCTGTTTTTCCTCAGGCTTGCTCTCATCTTCGACAAGCTCATATTTTCCGACCGTGCTGCCTTCGTAAAGTCCTTTTTTGCTTTTGGGAAGCGGTTCATCGTTATACAGCTCACCGAGAATTTCCTTATATTCATCAACTATCTCAGGTTCTTCGTGATCCTGTTTGGGAGCGGTTTCGGCAGCTTGCTCATGCTCCTCATGTTCGTGTTCGTGGTCACAGCATTCGCCGTGTTCATGGTCATGATGATGTTCTGCTTCGCCGGCATCGTCAAGCTCCCTGACGATTTCCCTGATGCGGTTTCTTCGCTGGGATTCCTTTGCGAAACAGGGGATAAGCTCGATATCAGGTTCAACAGAAACGGCTGTCTCATTGATAAGTTTTATCATTTCATCGGAGAAAACCGCAGTGACTCTGAGCTTTTTAAGCGGAAAATTAAGAACAGCCGACTCAACGCCTTCAAGCTTCAGAATAGCCTCCTCTACCTTTGTACCACAGTGTGCACAGTCGAGGTTATTTATCTCAAACTGCTTTGTAACCGGTTCAAGCAGCGGAACGACCTCGGCTTCTTCGACAATTTCGGTAATGACTTCGTTCATTCTGCTGATGATATCGTCGGTAAGGCTGCCCATAATTTTCAGCTTTCTCATTGGAAAGTTGAGAACGGCGCATTCGATGCCATCGAGTTTATTAACAGCAGCTTCAATTTCTGAACCTGAATTTTCGTTTTTAAGATTCAGAATGGAGTAGTCTTTTTCCATGTTTCACTGTCCTTTCAAAATGAATGGATAACCAAAATAAAATATACCATACATATTGAAAAAAGTCAAGGGTTTAGATAAATTTTTCATGGCGGCATTGATGGCTTGAAAATGATTCGATTTTGTTAACAGAATGTTTACATTTTTTGCCGCACATTTTAAGATTAAGTTTCGTTAAACTATATGATGGAAGGTCAGAATCTGCACTCCTGACTCAACATAAATTGCAGGCAATATTATATAATTCGAATACTGTCTGAATGTATTCAAGTAAGAGGGAAGATCAGTAAACCGCATCTTTTAAGGTGCGGTTTTTCCCTGTGTTGACAAAAACAGCGGAAATGATATAATGGTAACACCGCACAAAGCACGTCTGACGACTCTGTACGTCATAAACTTGTACCCCAAGGGCACTTCCTTCGGGCGCTCTTTCCCGTCATATTACACAGAAATTTCTATGCAATCTGACGAAAAATCTGACTGCGTTTCTGCCACACAATCTTTGTGCGGTGTTGCCATAATATGTCAGGTTGTCTATACAGCAAAAAAGGCTGTGCAGGATTTTTTCCTGCACAGCCGATTTTATTCAGTTATGTTTTATTCTGCTGTTATGTATCTGTCATCAGATATTTGCAGCTTCGAGAATAATATTTCCGCCATTGTTCTTAGCTGCACGCTTAACGCCGTCCATTTTGCTGAGAAGTGAGTTGATGCTTGAATATTCGCCTGCGATGTAGTGGTATGTACAGCCTGAAACGTTAAGGTGAACAGTTACGTTGCATACTGTGTAGCTCTTTGTCATAACTTCCTGAATCTTCTGAACAATGTGGCTTGCCTGTGATCCGCTTATGGTTGACTTGAATACGAATGTGAATTCGTCGCTTGTTATGTTGTAGATGTCAGCATACTTGGAGAATTCGTTTTTGAGCTGTTCAGCAACGAGTGCGAGGAATTCGTCACCGAAGTTACGTCCGTATGTCTCGTTGAAGCTTCTGAAGTTGTCAAAATCGAAGTTGGCAATGTGGAAATCGTCCTTTGCAAGGCGCTTTACGAGGTCTTCTTCAAGTGCATATCTGTTCTTGAGACCTGTAAGAACGTTCATATAAGCGATAGCCTTTGTCTTGCTTCTTGTCTGTTCGAGTTTCTCCTCGGTCTTTACGATGGTGTCAGCACGTTTCTGAAGCTCTGAAGCTGTACGCTTTGCATTGCGCTGCATCATGTGAATAGCAGTTATACCAAGTGCGAGAGTAGAAATGAGAAGTGCAAGAACTATAATGATAGAACGTGCTGTGCTATAGAAAATATTAGCTGTTACATCAAGCTGTTTTTCAACGACATCACCGATAAGCAGTGCTGATTTATTTTTTAATGGCTCAATTTCTATCGGGTAATTTGCTATGAAGTCTTCCTTGAACTGTGCAAGCTGTTTTGCTTTAAGTTCTGTATTCTGTTCTGTGGCGATAAGTCCGAACTGTGATGAATAGCGGAGAAGAACTGTACGGTAGGACATGATAGAGTCATAAGCAACGTTGAAGCGCTCGATTACGTCTTTATCAAGAGAAGAAATACTTCTGAATTCGCCCTGAGTCTTTGCGATGTCCTCAAACATGAGACCGATGTCTCTTGTGTTATTAGCAGCAGTTTCTGTTGAAGGATCAAGCATAACTGTCATAACATCTGAGTTGGTTTTAAGAACGTCGTTCTCAATGCGGCTGATACAGGTATAGGATTTCTGTGCATCATAGAGCGAGAAACCGATCAAGCCGAATGAGATGAGAACAACGGCGATATTTACGATTGACAATGCCGCATAAACAATTTTCATGCGTCTGTACATTTTTGGATTATAGCCTTCGATCTTTTCATTTAATTTAAATTTTTTAGTCATAAAAAAACTTCCTTTCCGGTTTAAATTTCACTTTAATTTGCAGAATGAATTATTGTAATATGTATATTGATTAATAGTTTAAGTAAGAAAAGCTATATAATGTATTCAGTTTAAAACCAGAACCATCCAAAACTCCAACCATAGCCCCAATTGCAGTTCCATATTGGTATGAAACACGGGTACTGATAACAGCATGGCCTTGCATACTTTTTATAAAATGTAGGATTTGCTTCCTTCAATGAACCTGTTCCGCATTTGTTTGCAACTGTGAAAACGCCTGAAGTCTGGGTATTGACAACAAAGTTTGCACAATTTGCGGATACTGTCAATGTTTCGGAATTTCCGTCTGAATCTTTGATGACACCTGAGTATTTACCGTTTTTGTATGAAAGTGTACCTGATGCAGTGGAAGTAGATGCTTCGATAACAGGAACAAGACAGCATCTTGACCATTTATAGGTCTTGACAAGCTTCAGTGTATCAAGATTGGTTACTGCCTGACCTTGTGCAGCCGAGAGGCAGCCGCCTAATTTGGTGATATACTGGGAAGAATTGTCAGATGTTCTTGTCATGTTAACAGGAGAGAGGGAAACGAGCTTCTGTCTCTCGCTGATCTGCTCAACACAGCCTTTCAGTGTGAGAACTTTGTAACCTGAACCGGTAGGAGAATAGCCGAAATAATATACATCGTTATTGTTTCCGAAGAAACAGAAGGTATTGTAGTCAACTCCGTCTACAACCTGGTAGCCGCTGTATATTCCCCATTCATTAGCCATGAATGCCTGTTCGGTGCCGTTCTGATTTGTGATGTAATTGTCATCCATAAGATTCAGATAGGTTTGTTTTCCGCAGACATATTCTACGGAACCCGAAGCCTGTGAACAGTTACTTATTGCGGAGTAGTCACCTACTGATGATGAATAAGCCTGAACAAAGCTCATGAGACTTGCGGTAAAGACTTTCATCATGCCGGGAAGCGAACTGTCGGCAAGGCTCATGTCAAATCCGAACAAATCAACTGTGCCTATTTCACGTACATCTTCATTAATTTCTCCACCTTTGTACGAGATGTAGGTCATTGACTCGTTTGAGACTACAACAGCCTTTCCTTCGTCAGCCTCTGTATTATAGTATACAGTTGCAAGATCTCCTTCATCATTCAATCCATAGTATGAGATGTCTTTGCCGTTGTTAAGTGTACCGCCGATGATACTGATACCGTTGTTGTAATCATAGAAGTCGAATACATCGCCGGCTACTGAAGCGATATAGCCGCTGAGTTCTTCGACTGCCTGACTCGTAACATCGATTTCTTCTGCACTTGCTGTTATGGGCATAGCCGAAGCTGCAAGCACAGACAGTGTGGTCAAGGCGATAACCATCCGTTTGCTTTTTTTCATAGACGTCACAACCTTTCTTTAAACTATTAAGAATGTTTAGGACTCAAATTCCACCTTAAGGAATTTGTTACCTAAATTTTACCATTTATTTTCGGAATTGTCAATCACTTTTTGTAAAAAAGGTACACAAATAAATTTGCGGCTTTTAGTCACAATATACAGATTGTTTATAATAATTGAAATGGTGGTGAATGAATAATGAATTTGTTTATATAATTGCAAGAATTGATTGTTTGATTTTTACATTAGATTTTTGCTTATATACCGTTGATTGTAAAATATAGTTGTTATTCTTATTGTATAATTTCAACTGTATATTACATTCTTTAATATATTTTACTTTAAAAGGGGTGGTCAACAATTGGCAAATTAGGAAATAAAAAATACAAGTTGTATATTTTTCTGTACGGCAAAATGACGAACTGTTCATTGGTTTATTTGCATAATCGAATGAAGAATATTTATTCAAAATTTGAAACAATTCACAATTAACGGAAATCGAAAAATATCTGCTTTAAGCGGATGCTGAAATAGCTGATAGACATATATAACAAAGCGGTGAAGAAATCAAAGCGAAAGATTGTTGAATATTCCGAAATGTGATTTCAGGTATTGACTTAGTAGCGAAAAAGTACTATCATAGAAATATAAAGTAGCAAACAGCTACTAACAAAAAGGAGGTGAAAATATATGGAGTCGGAAAAAGAATTCCTTAAAAACTATAATAAGGATGAGTATGAAAAGCCGTCGGTCGCAGTTGATCTTCTTGTGTTTACTATCGAAAATGACAGGCTGAAAATCGTTCTGATAGAACGAGCGGAGCCGCCTTTCAGCGGAATGCCGGCACTTCCGGGAGTTTTTGTGGGCATAAATGAAACTCTTGACGAGGCTGCAGCACGTGGGATAGCCGAGGAGGCCGGTATTACAGGCATATATTTTGAACAGCTGTATACATGGGGAGATGTCGGGCGTGACCCGAGAATGAGAATAATTTCTGTATCGTATATGTCACTTGCAAACTGCGAAAAACTGAAACTTATTGCCGGCAAAAGAACTTCGGCAGCAGAGCTTTATGATGTTGATGAGCTGCTCGACTCTGAATGTGAGCTTGCGTTTGACCATAAGAAAATTATCAGATATGGTCGTGAACGTATCAGAAACAAGACGGAATATTCAAATATAGCCTTTGAGTTCCTGCCTGATGAATTTACACTGCCTCAGCTTCAGAAGGTATATGAGATATTGCTGGGCAGAACACTTTATAAGGCGAATTTCAGAAAAAAAGCTTCTTTGCTCATCGAGGAGACCGACAAAATGACCTCCGGCGATGCACACAGACCAAGCAGACTTTACAGAAGGAAAAATCAATAGGCGTATAAACAGGGGTGAAAAATAATGAAATTTAAATGTGGAATTTATGGCGGAAGTTTCAATCCGCTGCATATCGGTCATGTGAGATGTATCATCAATGCGGCGAATCAGTGCGAAAAACTGGTCATAATCATCAGTAATGGGGTAAACAGGAACGAAATAGATGTGCGTGTGCGTTATCGCTGGATATATAAGCTGACAAGGCATCTGCCTGATGTAAGGATAATGATATTGGAGGACGGCGCTGAAAGCAAGGCTGCATATGACGAAAAACAATGGCTCACTGATGCGGAAAAGGTCAGGAAATTTGTCGGAATGCCTATTGATGCGGTTTTCTGCGGCAGCGACTATGATGAAAACAGTTTCTGGAAAAAGTGCTATCCCGATGCAGAGCTTGTTATTCTGCCAAGGGACGAGGTTTCATCAACGAAAATACGTAAAAATATTTACAGGCACTGGGAATGGATCCCGAATGTTGTAAGACCGTATTTTGTTAAAAAAGTGCTTCTGATAGGCGGCGAAAGTACAGGAAAATCTACGCTTTCACAAAATCTTGCAATGCACTACAATACGAATTTTATGGAGGAGGCAGGCCGTGAAATATCAGAACGCTCCGGAACAGATCTTCTTATGCTTCCAAGCGACTTCACTGATATACTGCTTACCCATAAACAGCGTGAGATCGAGCTTTTGCAGTCATCAAACATGGTGCTTTTCGAGGATACGGACTGTCTTATAACGAAATTTTTCATAGGATTTCTTGAAGGAAAAGATAAGGAACGAAATTCTGCTCTTGCTGATGCACTTGCTATGGTCAATGAGTATGACATGATACTTTTCTGTGAGCCTGATGTGAAATTTGTTCAGGACGGCGACAGAAGTGAGGTAATTGCGGCTGACAGGGAAAAATACAGCCGTCAGATAAAAGAAATGTATCGTGCTCACGGATTTGATTTTATCTCAATAAACGGAGATTATCAGGAACGTTACGAAAAAGCGGTCAGACTTGTGGACGATCTGCTTGGTCTTGGGGAAGGTGAGTGAGATGAAAAAAATACTGAAATGCCTTACACCGTTTCAGTGGGCGGAGATAATCGCTGTTACAGGATTTACGGTTTATTTTGCGCTGATAGACAAAACAACTCCGCTTCTTTATAATATAATAAGTTCTGTTGCGGCGATTTGTGGTATATTCTGTGTCGTTATCTGTGCCGCAGGAAAAAAGTCACAGTATTACTGGGGATTTGCAAATATTATAGCTTATGTCATCGTTTCATGGCAGAATAAGTTTTACGGTGAGGTCATGCTCAATGCTCTGTATTATTTTCCGTCACAGTTTGTCGGATTGTACCTGTGGAAAAAGAACTATAACGAAAGCGGCGGACAGGTCAACGGCAAAAAAATGAAGCCTGCCGTACTCGCTCTTACGCTTGTTGGTACAGGTATCGGAATTGTGCTGTATAAGGAGCTTCTTGCACTGCTTGGCGGCAGTTCGGCGTGGCTTGACAGTACAAGCACCGTTATTTCCATAACCGCAAATGCTCTTATGGTGACACGTTACCGTGAACAGTGGGTGCTCTGGATAATTGTTGATTCGGTTACTGTTATAATGTGGGCAAAGGGCGGCGATCCTATTATGACTACAATGTGGGCGGTATATCTTATAAATGCTTTCTACGGCTATATAAACTGGACAAAGATAAGCAGACAACAGCCGCAGACAGCATGATACGCTTATCAGGGCAGCAATAATATGGCTGCCCTGATAATTCAAAAATTGGGTATTTACAAACTTTTCATGATGTGTTATACTATATCTGTTATGATTTGATGCAAATGTCCGTTTTTCGGATACTATGTTATGAGGAGAAATAGAAATGCCCGGAAAAAAGAAAACTCCGAAAAAAGAAAAAGTTTTAAAGCATGAAGCGTATATCGAGGGCTCGGGAAGCGTTGTAAGCGAGAAAATAGCCGATACTCTCAAAAAGAACTATATGCCGTATGCCATGAGCGTCATTATTTCAAGAGCACTGCCTGAAATAGACGGCTTCAAACCATCTCACAGAAAACTGCTCTATATGATGTACAAAAGAGGTCTTCTCAGCCCGGATAAGGAACGTTCAAAGTCCGCTAACGTGGTCGGAGAGACAATGAAACTCAATCCGCACGGCGATCAGGCTATTTATGAGACTCTCGTCCGCATGACCCGTGGAAATGAGGCGCTTCTGCACCCGTTCATCGATTCAAAGGGAAATTTCGGCAAGCAGTATTCAAGCAAGATGCACTTTGCCGCTCCACGATACACAGAAGTCAAGCTTGAAAAGATATGCAACGAGCTTTTCCGTGATATTGACAAGGAAACTGTTGATTTTGTTCCGAACTATGATAATACCATGCAGGAGCCGACACTTCTTCCTGCAACTTTTCCTACGGTTCTTGTAAACTCAAATACAGGCATCGCCGTATCAATGGCGAGCAACGTCTGTCCGTTCAATCTTGAGGAAGTATGCGAGACTACCATCGCCCTGATGAAAAATCCGGAGCATGACATCCTCAGTACGCTGAAAGGCCCTGATTTTCCAGGCGGCGGCATGATGTTCTATGATGAGGCTGAACTGAATAAAATTTACGAAACAGGCAGAGGCAGTATCAAAGTACGTTCAAAGTACAGCTACGATAAGGCTTCAAACTGTCTTGAAATTACCGAAATACCGTATACTACCACCATTGAGGCAATTATCGACAAAATAATCGAGCTTGTCAAGGCAGGCAAGATACGTGAAGTTTCCTATATCCGTGATGAGACTGATATCGACGGACTGAAAATTGCAATTGACCTGAAACGCGGCACTGACCCCGATAAGCTCATGCAGAAGCTTTACAGGCTGACGCCTTTGCAGGACAGCTATCCATGCAATTTCAATATCCTTATCGCCGGCACTCCGAAGGTCATGGGCGTGCGTGAAATACTGAATGAATGGACGGCATTCCGTGAAATGTGCATAGAGCGCCGCACCTTCTATGACCTCACCAAGAAAAAGGAAAAGCTGCATCTGCTTGAAGCACTGTCAAAAATACTCCTTGATATCGACAAGGCGATAAAAATTATACGTGAGACCGAAAACGAAGCGGATGTTGTGCCAAATCTCATGATAGGTTTTGGTATCGACGAAACACAGGCAGAATTTGTGGCTGAGATAAAGCTCAGAAATATCAATAAGCAGTACATTTTAAGGCGTATTGAGGAAGTTGACCAACTGAGAAAAGATATCGCAGAAATGGAAGAAATTCTTCGTGACAAGAAGAAAATACGCAAAATTATTGTAAGCGAACTGCGTGACGTTATTAAGAACTACGCAAAGCCAAGAAAGACTATGTTCTATTATCAGTCAGATACCGAGGATGAGGAAAACATTGATGATACGCCTGATTATCCTGTAAATATCTTTGTATCCGACAGCGGCTATTTCAAGAAGATTACACCGCAGTCGCTCAGAATGAGCAATGAACAGAAGCTCAAAGAGGGCGATTTCATAAAGCAGACATTTGAGGCTACAAACAAGACTGAGCTGATATTCTTCTCGGACAAGGCTCAGGCATACAAGTCAAAGGCAAGCGCTTTTGATGATACAAAGGCAAGCGTTATGGGTGACTACGTTCCTGCAAAGCTTGGATTTGATGAGGGCGAGAACCTCAGGACACTCATTACAACTACGGATTACAGCGGATATGTTGTGTTCTTCTATGAAAACGGCAAGGCTGCAAAAGTACCGCTGAAATCATATGAGACAAAGACAAACCGCCGCAAGCTTGCAAATGCTTATTCAGACAAGTCGCCGCTTGTTGATGTACTTTTCGTTGGCGATGACTGTGACGTGATTCTGAGAAGTTCAAGCGGTCATGCTCTTGTTTTCAACACAGGCATGATACTCCCGAAGGCTACCCGTGATTCACAGGGCGTACAGGTCATGACACTGCGTAAAAAAGCTGTGCTTGAGTCGGCATCTGTTATTGTTGAAACTGAGACAGAACAGCTTGAAAAGTACCGTTCAAAGAGCGTTCCTGCGGCAGGAAAGCCTGCAAAGGAGCTTGGA
Source organism: Ruminococcus sp. (assembly GCA_024403995.1). Taxonomy (GTDB): domain Bacteria; phylum Bacillota; class Clostridia; order Oscillospirales; family Ruminococcaceae; genus Ruminococcus. The sequence goes on along the minus strand of JAKSQT010000043.1, from coordinate 7,665 downwards.
GACAGCAATCAGCTTACATTTGATTAACAAGAAAACGGAGAATGCAGAAAAACTGTATTCTCCGTTATTTTAAAGGTGCCCTTTATTTTTTTGACCAGACAATATTTGATACCGTGACCTCATGCTGACCAATTGCAGCAGAATCACTGATATTTCCAAGCTGGAACTTTATATCCGCAGTCATATCAGCTCCGAAAGGCACATCAAAGCTGTAATGTTCCTGATTCGGGGAAATAGTCAGCTTTTTGTCGAGATATCTGTTATATGACGGGTCTTCAACGGTCACTATCATGTCACGCTGCTTTGTTGAGGAAACATCAAAGCTGATGTTCCATGTCTCACCTGCATGAACGGACTGAGCACGGATAAGCCCCATAACACCGTATTCAAGCGTACCTGCGTTATTGATGCTGAAAACGGAACAGCCTTCCATATTGGAGAGCGAAGCCTCTGAGCCTTCAAAATATGAGCCGAGAGCGGCAGATTTTATTTCAGTCGGCTTGAAATCGTCTGTAATTTTGTCATAAACACGAACATAGTCGATATCAAAATGCTTTTCCCCGTCCGCAAAAGTGTCAGGATCACCGTAAATGCCGTCGATTCCGTCAAAATGACCGCCTACCGCAAGATTGAGGATAATATAGAAATTCTGGTCAAACGGTGCAGGATATGTCCTGTTTGCAGAATACCATTCAGACTGTGTGCTGTAAAGTTTATTATCAACGAACCAGCGCATTTCCGAGCTGTCCCATTCAACGCTGTAGGTGTGCCAGTTCTGTGCGGAGTCGCCGTTTTCAAAGATGAAATCATTGGTGAGATATGTGTTGTTGGGCCATACATCGCCGAAATGGATAGTGCCGCAGACCTTTTCGGGGGTGCTGCCCCAGCCTTCCATGATGTCTATTTCGCCGGAAGCTGCCCATCCGCCGTAAACGCTGTCTTCGGGAAGCATCCAAATCGCAGGCCACAGTGACTTGCCGGCATCGCATCTTGCACGTACCTCGATACGTCCTCCGCAGGTCGAAAACTTGTGCTGTGTGCTGAGTCTTGATGAAGTATATTCATAACTTCCCTGAACTGCATCGGTATAGTTTTCGTGCTTTGCGGCAATAGTGAGGATGCCGTCATTAACGGATTCATTGTGATCGGTGTAGAACTCCTGTTCGTTGTTGCCCCAGCCGTTTGTCACGTAATTGCCGTTTTCGTCCAGTTTCCAGTTGCCGAGTTCATATGACCACTTTTCCATATCTAAAGCATCGCCGTCAAATTCATCGCTCCAGATAAGGGAATAGTCACCTGTGTTTTCAACAGTTACTTCTTCTCCGAGGAGGAAACTGCCAAGATGTGCAAGTTCATTTTCTGGCGCTGAATTCTGACGGGCGATAATAAGGTCAAAAATATCAACATAATTGTCATTGTTATAGTCCATATCATGCTCTGCTGCGGCAGATGATGAAAACGGAACGGCAGTCAGCAGAAATGATGCTGACAGAAATGCTGAAAATAATATTTTGGTATTCATAATGACCTCCGATAAAAAATATATCCACATAGACCATTATAGCATTGCATATGGAAAAACACAATAATAAAAATCGACAATATTCCATAAAATATGCATATGTCTACAAGATGTGAAAAAACGGTTTTAATTCTCTGTTAAAGGTGGTATAATTGAAACGAAAAGTGAAATTACGGAGGCAGAAACATGAAGACAGAAACAAAAGAAATGGATATGCTTAATGGTTCGATGGGGGACAAGATACTGAAATTTGCCCTTCCTCTTGCGGCGACCGGTGTTTTGCAGCAGCTTTTCAATGCGGCGGATATTGCTGTTGTCGGACGTTTCGTCGGCAAGAATGCAATGGCGGCGGTCGGCAGCAATTCCCCGATAACCGCACTGATAATCAGCTTGTTTACCGGAATATCCATAGGCGCAAACGTTGTTATCGCAAAATTTATCGGGCAGAAGCGAATGGACGGCGTAAAAAGAGCTGTTCATACATCACTCTTATTCGCATTTTTGAGCGGCATAGTTTTTGCTGTACTTTGCGAAATCATTTCCAGACCGCTTCTCGGCATAATGTCGATACCTGAAAACGTATTTGACATGGCACTGCTGTATTTCAGGGTATATGTTGCAGGAATGCCTGTAATACTGCTGTATGACTTTTCGTCTGCAATATTCAGGAGCCGTGGAAACACAAGAACGCCGCTGATATGTCTGCTTGTATCAGGAATAATAAATGTAATACTTAATCTTTTCTTTGTACTGGTGCTGAAAATGACGGTAAACGGCGTAGCACTCGCAACTGTTATGGCAAACCTCATAAGTTCCGCACTTCTCATATGGTTTCTCATGCATGAGGATTCAGAGGTACATTTCAGCTTCAAGGCTCTTACCATAGACAGGCATACTTTAAAGGAAATGATAAGAATCGGACTTCCCGCAGGCGTGCAGGGGATGGTTTTCGCCGTTTCAAACATGATAATCCAGTCATCAATAAACAAGCTTGGCGAGGATATCATGGCGGCATCGTCTGCGGCATTCAATATTGAAATATTTGCATATTATGTCATAAATGCATTCGGTCAGGCGTGTACAACGTTTGTCGGACAAAATTACGGCGCAGGAAAGCCTGAACGCTGTCTGAAGGCAACAAAGCTGTCACTTCTTCTTGATCTGGGATTTACGGCGGCTATGTGTACATTGATATTGATATTCGGAAAATATCTGCTTCTTATATTCAATGACGACCCGAATGTAATAAGCATGGGTGTAGTACGTCTGAGGTACATACTCCTTGCAGAAGTGCTGAATGTTGTGATAGAAATAAGTTCAGGCTGTATGCGTGGCTATGGACGTTCACTTATTCCTGCGCTAATTTGTACGGGCGGAATCTGCGGCGTTAGAATTTTGTGGGTATATACTGTTTTCAAAGCACATACTGATTTTGATGTTCTCATGATAACATATCCTGTGAGCTGGGCAGTAACAGGCGGATTGATGACGCTTGCATATTTTATCATGAAAAAGCATTCGATGAAGGATTTCTTTGCACTGAAAGAGGTTAAAAATGACAAAAATTGACCTTATCACAGGTATTTTAGGTTCGGGAAAAACTACGTTCATACGGAAATATGCCGAATATCTTTCACAAAAAGGCGAAAAGACAGTTGTTCTTGTAAATGATTTCGGGGCTGTGAATGCCGATATGGTAATGCTTCAGGATATTAAAAGTGAGAATTGTTCCATTGAGATGATAATGGGCGGCGGTGACCGTGACTGTCATAAGCGCCGCTTCAAAACCCAGCTCATATCGCTCGGGATGCAGAATATTGACCGTGTGATAGTTGAGCCGTCGGGCATTTTTGATATGGATGAATTTTTTGATATCCTCTATGAATCACCGATCGACAGGTGGTATTTAATGGGCAGCATCATTACGATCATTGAAGCGGATATGTCTGACAGAATGACTGAACAGATGGAATATCTTTTGGCATCGGAGGCGGCGGACTGTGGAAAACTGCTTGTCAGCAAGCTTGACAGAAATACTGATGCAGATGAAATTTCCGACAGACTTCTCACACATCTGAATCGCTCGCTTTCTGAGATAAAATGCGACAGGCAGTTTGGCAGGAATGATATCATTGCAAAAAGCTGGGATAGTCTTACTGATGATGATTTGAGAAAACTTGCTTCGTCATCGTATCGTAATTCACGCTATATCAAGAAATTCAGCTTTGAAGATATAAAAAGCTCAGTACATTATTTCATGAATATCGACATCCCGCAGGATAAGATACAAGAAGTAATAAACGGTATCATGAGTGACAGCAGATGCGGCAGGATATACCGCATAAAAGGTTCGCTTCCGTGCGGAAACGGTTGGATAAGGGTGAATTCAGTGAACGGAAAAACGGAAATTTCCCCTGTTGAAAACGGACAGGCAGTGCTGATTGTTATTGGTGATGAGCCTGATAAAAATGCAATTGATGAGTACTTTATGAAATATAACCGCAGCAAGGATTATGTTTCTGTTTAAGGCAACACCGTACAAAGTCGTCAGACGTGCTTTGTACGGTGTTTTTTTGGTTGCCATGAGAGAATAATAGCAATAAAATACTTGCACTTTGATGAAAAAATCTGTTATAATATAAAAGAAATCTCAAAAAACTCCCTTATGAGAAAAACAGCTATGCACAGCATCTGCTGCGTCAAGCCCTCTCAAAGTGCGAAAATACTCCTTTGAGGGCTTTCATTGCAGTTACTGCACCTATCTGTTTTTATTATTGCTCCACCAACTAAATCTTGAATTTTTCTGCTTGTCCTGAAGAAGAAATTCTGCGTCAGAAAACCTTGAAATACGTAAGTATTCCTGCGGCTTTCTTCCTTGACTTTCTCCTTCATTACTTCGCATAAAATATTCAAGACTTAATTGGCAGAGCAATACTCAAAATGGGTTTTTAGAGATGCCATAAAAGATATAAGGATTATGCATTTTTTGGAGACTTCAAAACAAATCAAAAAATCATGAGGAGGGATTTCTTTGAAATTCAGAGCAACAGGTATTTTAACAGCAGCAGCAATGACAGCTTCATTGCTTCCGGCATCAGCTATTGTGGCTTATGCGGAGGACAGGGGATTTTATGTCACAAAAGACTATTACGATTTTTGGTATGACAATATCGAAAATGAAGGCGAAGCAAAAATGCAGCCGTTGAATAACGGACGGTGCGAATGTACATGGAATTCAGTTGAAGAATGTCAGTTTAATGACGGCGTAATTCTGTCAGGGGAAAATGACATATCAGCATACGGTTACTTGACGGCGGATTATGATGTTGATGTTAGTTCCAATGGAAATGCATATTTCGGCTATACGGGTAAAATGAAAAATTCGGATCCTGAAAAGCCGGATATTGAGTTCTGGATAGTTGATGGATGGATGGACTGGAGACCACCCGGAATGTCCGAGTCAAAGGGTACGGTATATTCAGACGGAAAAAGTTATGATATATATGAAAAAATATCTTATGAACCTGATGAAAACGGCGAAATTTCAGAAAAAATACAATATTACAGTGTTGTTAAAACAAATTTGGTTTCTTCAGTAGGCAAGTCAAATGCAAAAGGCACTGTTTCAATTTATAAGCATTTTGAGGCATGGGAACAAGCCGGACTGGATGTAAGCGGCAATATTTTAAGTGTAAGTCTTAGTCTGAATGCATTCCGTTCAAGCGGCTCATTTACCGTCAATAGGAACGGCAATGGGTTAAACTTCAATTTGTTCTGGGACAGGAAGAAAAAAGGGGACAATACTTTCAGCGAACAAAAGGACGGATATGATTTCTGCTGCGATGTAAACAGCACTATGGGAAGAGTTGACTTTAAAAGCGGAATTGACGGAAAATACAATGGCTCATGGAACGGAGTAGAGAAGTGTCAGTTCACCGCCGGTCTGACGGAAACGCCTGAGATTTTATGGGAGCAATCAGGCGGAATACAGCTTGATTATACTCTTGATATTATATCTGATTATGAAGCGGATGCAGGATATTCAGGTGTGCTGTCAGATTCTTCCGGAGTATATAAAAATGCAGAATATCGTATTATCGAGGCGTGGGACGGTGAAATTCCTCTTGAGGATACCGAGAAAAAATGTTCATATACTGTAAACGGCAATGAATATGATCTTTATGTATTCCTGAATGAAACCGGTGCCGAAAATTACTGGGGCATACGAAATGAAGCTGAGTGCAAATTTGATACTCTGACCGAACTCAGCGGAACTGTAAATCTCACTGAGCACTTGACCGAATGGAAAAAGGCAGTTCCTGACATTAACGATACTGTTTCTAAAATAAAGCTGTCTGTAAATGCCACTGGCGGAAACGGTTCGGTTGATGTGAAGAAAAATGAAATTATTTTCAATGAACCTCTGACAATAAAAGAAAAAGACAGCGAAGATAAAGATGCATACAGAAAGCTTGTGGGTTCTGAAATTTCAGTCGGTCATACAGTTTCACCTGACGAGATGGGGAAGTATGCAGACTATTACGGCGAAAGATTTGACTACTTTACGCTTAAAGATGTACTGAATGTTTCAAATCTGTTTGATGCGGCAGCAACGGCAAAATCAGGCAGTGAAGTGAATCCGCAGGTATCTCTTGAAAAAGCAGCACCTGTGCTGAAGTACTGCGAGGAGAATAATATACCGATATTCGGCGGTGCTTTCATATTTGAAGGCAGGGCTACAAGAGAATTTTTCAGAGAGAATTTCAGCACATATGGTTATACAGTAAGCAGAGAGGTATTGCAGCAGCGCCTTGAAAATCTGATAAAAAATACATTTGAAGCACTCAGAACGGAATATCCGAATCTGAAAATATGCGGCTATGAAGTATGCAGAAATTTGTTTGATGCTGATTTTCCTTATTTACGTGGACGGGATTGGTCAGGCGAGTATGACGACTGGTACGAAATTTATGGAAATGATGACTATATCTATGATGCATACACATTCGCAAGAAAATATGCTCCTGAGGGAACAAAGCTTTATTACAGCGAATGCAATGAGTATTTCCCACTGAAAACGATGGCTGTATACAAATTTGTAAGCGATCTTCAGGCAAGGGGACTTATCGACGGAATAGGCCTGGAAGCTTCACTTAATACAGCGTATCCGTATATTGACGAATACAGAACAGCAGTCGAATTATTCTCCTATACAGGGCTTGATATAAAGCTTACCCGTTTTCAGGCAACTGTAGGCGAAAATCAACAGCTTTATGCAGAAATTATCCGCATTTGCCGGGATTTAAGCAAGTATCTCAGCGGTGTTAATTTCAATTATACCGGCACAGATTTGAAGGATGACGGCAGTGGAAAGCCTGATATTGCTGCAATAAATGAATACCTGAATAAAATGCCTGAGACTGAAAAGTCAGAAGTTGATGGTGATGCAAATTCCGACGGCAGCTTCAATATTGCTGATGTTGTCACTGTACAGCTTTTCCTTGAAAATTCGGAAAAATGCAGAATTGATGGCTGGGAAAATGCCGATCTTGACAATGACGGTGAACTTACCGTTTTTGACTTGTGTATCATGAAAAATGAACTGCTGGATGTCGTTGCTGAATATTTCTGATGCTAGGCAGTAAGTATGTCTGACATCAGCGAAAAATACTTTGCTTGTCAGAATTTATGGTATAGACAAAATCTCCTGTACACATTTTACGGTGTGTACAGGGGATTTTTTACGGCTCTACATCATGGCAAACGAAAAATGCCTGCACACCGTCAAACGACGATATACAGGCATAAAAAATGTGGTGAGACATGAGGGATTTGAACCCTCGACCCTACGCTTAAAAGGCGTATGCTCTACCGACTGAGCTAATGTCTCACAACAGATATTATTATACCAAACTTATCAGGAAAAGTCAAGCAATTTTTAGTTTTTTTACATATGCGTTAATATATTCTTTGCTCAGTTGAATAATAAGTGCATGATGACGATTTATCAAAAAGTGCTTGACAATTTAAGAATAACGTGATATAATAATTAAGTCGTTGAACGATGTGCTTGTAGCTCAGCTGGATAGAGTGACTGGCTACGAACCAGTAGGTCGGGGGTTCGAATCCCTCCAGGCACGCCA
>JAKSQT010000042.1 GCA_024403995.1 Ruminococcus sp. | reverse complement strand
TTCTTCTTCAGGACAAGCAGAAAAATTCAAGATTTAGTTGGTGGAGCAATAATTACTATAACAATCCAAACCGTGTTCCGTGATACCGTTTCGCTGCACCACTACAGTGCATTAACGCTGTTCCTACTGCTCATTCACAAAATGTTCATATAAATTTTACAAAGAATTCAAACGACGTTTTTTAGAGTTCTGCAAACTTTTGAAAAAGTTCATTTGAACCTATTTTCGGGGCTTTGCAGGCATAAAGTACCTGCCAGAAACCTCGTTTTCGGCGATATTTCACCGAAAATCACCCCCTTGACAAGTGTCGGGAAAAGCGCTATAATGTTGTCAACGTAATCAAAAAGGACGATTACAAAAAATGATATAGGTATTGCCTTAAATTGGCAGAGCAATACAGAAAACATATGGAGGGATTTTTATGTTAGAAAATATCAATTGGGCAGCTGTTATTCCGATCGCACTCGGAGTTATCTTACTCATCATTATCCTTGTGACGGGTTATATCAAAGCTCCGCCGGATACAGCTTACATTATTTCCGGTATCAGAAAGAAAATTATCATAGGCAAGGCAAGCGTGCGTATTCCGTTCTTCGAGCGTGTCGATAAACTTAAATTACAGCTTATCGCCGTCGATGTCAAGACTTCAAGCGCTGTTCCGACCGCCGACTACATCAACATCAACGTTGATGCAAACGTAAACGTCAAGGTCAGCAGTGACCCTGAACTCATCAAGCTCGGCGCTGAAAACTTCCTCAACAGGGAGACTTCCTACATCGCTCAGGTCGCAAGAGAAGTTCTTGAAGGTAATATGCGTGAGATCGTCGGTCAGATGACTCTCGTCGCTATGGTCAACGACCGTAAGGCTTTCGCTGAAAAGGTTCAGGAAAATGCCGCTCCTGACCTCAACAGAATGGGACTCGAGATCGTTTCGTTCAACGTCCAGAACTTTACCGATGACCAGAACCTCATCGAAAACCTCGGTATCGATAACGTGACTACTATCCAGAAAAAAGCCGCTATCGCAAGAGCCGAGTCCGAAAAGGAAATCGAGATCGCTAAGGCTCAGGCTAAGAAAGAAGCCAATGATGCCCGTGTTATCGCTGAAACTGAGGTCGCTCAGAAAAATAATGAGCTTGCTATCCGTCAGGCTGAACTCAAAAAAGATGCAGATACTCAGCTCGCTATCGCTGATGCCGCATACCAGATACAGCAGGAAGAACAGCGTAAAACTATCGAAATTACTAAGGCTAACGCCAATATCGCCGCTTCTGAAAAGGATGTCGAACTCAAGGCAAGAGAAGCTGAAGTTACTGAAAAAGCTCTCGAAGCTCAGGTCAAGAAAAAGGCTGAGGCTGATAAATACGCTGCACAGCAGGAAGCTGATGCCAAGCTCTATAAGCTGAAAAAAGAGGCTGAGGCTGACCGTTTCCAGCGTGAACAGGAGGCTGAGGCTCAGAAGGCTGAGGCTGCCGCAATGAAATATGCCAAGATGCAGGAGGCTGAAGGTATCGCCGCTGTTGGTAAGGCTGAGGCTGATGCCATCCGTGCAAAGGGTCTCGCTGAGGCTGAGGGTATCAACGCTAAGGCTGAGGCTATGAAGAAATACGGTGAAGCCGCTGTTCTCGAAATGTACTTCAAGGCACTTCCTGAGATCGTCAAGAATGCAGCCGCTCCGCTTAGTCAGGTCGATAAGATAACAATGTACGGCAGCGGAAATTCAAGCAGACTTGTTGGTGATATCATCGACTCTACCACAAAGATAACCGACGGTCTTACCGAGTCAACAGGCGTAAATCTGAGGTCACTGCTTTCGGGCTTCCTTGGTGGAAATGCTCCTGAAAATACAGCAGAGCCAAAGTCGGCTGAAACGGCTGATGCACAGGACTTCATGGAGTCTCCTGAACCGCAGTATACCGAGGATTATACAGCATATGAGCAGACTGCCGAGCCAACGGCTGAGGAGCAGTATACAGCGCCTGAACAGTATGACACTTATTATCAGGACAATACAGCAAATGCCGATAATTCGCAGACTGAGCAGTATGGTCAGCAGAATAATATGTATAATTACAACAGCGATATGTTTGAGACATTATAATGTATGGGGGACGGTTTTTATGCCGTCCCTTTTTTTGTCTGTAAAATATTTGTTTTATAATATTGATTAAGGCAACACCGCACAATCTTTGTGCGGTGTTGCCTTAATGTTTAACGAACTGTAGGAGCGCATTCCGTGCGCCCGTGCCGTAACGAATATTTTGCATTCAGCATATTTTGTAGTGGCGACCATTGGTCACCCGTTGTCGTTCCCCGTTGCAGAGGTATCTACCGGATACCCGCACCCCTACACATACCATTTCACAAGAAATCAGCGCTGTATTTGTGGATATGACCGAAACTGTAGGAGATGCCGAGGACGGAATACCAGAACACCACAAAAAAGCCATAGCACCCCTTGAAATGAGATGCTATGGCTTATGGGCACCTCTAAAAACCCCTTATGAGAAAAAACAGCTATGTACAGCATATGCTGTGTCAAGCCCTCTCGGAGTGCGAAAGCACGCCTTCAAGGGCTTTCCTTGCATCTGCTGCACCTATCTGTTTTTTCTTACTGAAAACGGGTTTTTAGAGATGCCCTTATCTTTATGCTTCTTCTTTTTTTATCCTGAAAATCACACGCAGTATCCCTGAGATGAATTTCGGGCTTTTTATGACAACTACTTTCATGTGCCGTCCCTCCTTTATACAACAGTATATTCAGCAGAGAACGGTTTTGTTACATATCGGGCAGATGTTTTGCTGTGTCGGTCTGTGCCGAGGGTAGCAATGCGGACAGTCCGTAAACCGTTGCTGCGCTCGGTTTACTGCTTCTTATGGAGGCTCTGCCTCCACATTACCCCATCCGCCAAAGAGGTCTACATCTCTCTGGACTCTGGTGTATGCGCCTTCGGCATTTTCATTTTTTTGTTATTATTATCAGCGCCACGCCCTCGGATATGCACAGCTTTATCCTGTCGTCCGCAAATTCATTGCTCACGCCGATAGGAAACGAATTCTTCATGTCATAGTCTTCAAGCGGATATTTCGTCCCGTTCAGGAAGTCCACATGAACCCTGTCAGTCATGGCAAATACCGAAAAATAGCATTCATTCTGCGGCTTTTCGTAAATTTTTGTTCCGTCGTCGGGACACTGGAGCATAAGTCTGCTTTCTCCGCATATATCGAGCCTGCACCCGTGTTCAAGGGCAAACAGCATGGTCTGGATATTAGCGGCGGTATGCTCAAAACGTGAGCCTCCCAATGCGCCCCAGAGGTCTATTTTCCTGCATCCGAGAGCAATAGCCTTCCTCACGGCAAGGAGAGTATCCGTATCGTCCTTTTCAGGGACGCTTCGCAGTATTTCGCAGTTTTCAGGCAGTTTATCCGTGTATGAGTCAAAGTCTCCGACGATGATGTCAGGCTTTATCCCGTATTTCAGGGCATGGCGCAGACCACTGTCGGCACAGATGATAATATCAGCCGAATTCTGCATATCATCGGCAGTTTCACGGCTTATTCCGGGCATATCCCCGCCTGCAAAAATGATACAGTAATCAGCCATTTATCTCCCACTCCTTGATCTGCTTAGCTTCCTCGTACATGGTCTTATAGCTTTCGTGGCGGCTTTCTGAGATAAGCCCCTGAGACACAGCCTCAACCACAGCACAGCCCTTCTCGCAGATATGAGCGCAGTCATTGAAGCGGCATTTGCCGATATATTCGTCCATTTCACGGAAACAGCCTGCAAGCTCCTCTTTGCGGATAATGTCATAGCGGTTCGTGTCGAACGTGGAGAAACCGGGGGTATCAGCGATATATCCGCCCTCACTGAGCTTATAGAGTTCAGCGGTACGAGTAGTATGCCTGCCTCTGCCGAGTTTTTTGCTTATTTCTGCGGTCGGGATATTCAGCGCCGTATCGACGGCATTCAGGAGAGTTGATTTTCCTGCGCCCGAATTGCCTGTAAAAGCGCTTATTTTTCCGATAAGCAGTTCACGCACCGCATCGATGGTACTGCTGTCATTATAGTCGATTCCGATGACCTTTATGCCTATTTTGCTGTATATTTCACGCACCTCACTGCCGTCGCCGAGGTCAGTCTTTGTGATTGCGACAACGGGGGTAATGCCCTTATATTCGGCAATTGCGATGAATTTGTCGAGTATCAGGTAATTCGGTGCAGGGCTGCACGTAGATACCACGAAGATAAGCTGGTCAAGATTAGCAAGGGGCGGTCGGATAATGGAGTTTTTTCTCTCGCCTATTTCGGATATAACGCCGTCGGTGATCGTCACATTGTCGCCGGCGCAGGGACTTACTCCTTTGTTGCGGAAAATGCCTCTTGCCTTGCATTCATAGATACCATGAGGGGACTCCACAGTGTAGAGTCCCCCTAAGCATTTTGTTATTATTCCGCTTGTAGTTAAGCCGCTCATCAATCGCCGTAACCCGGATACCAGAACCAGTTTCCGTTTTCGTCATACTGACCGTTGATGTAAAGCTCAGGTTCAACTGTTGAATTGCCGCTTGTATTGGCTTCAGTAGGTGTTTCCTGTGCAGGAGTATCTGTTACAGGAGCAGTTGTTGCAGCTTCTGTTGCAGGAGCATCAGGCATACCGTCAACGGCACGGAATGCAGCATCAACGTCCTCGGAAATTGCTGAAACTGAACCGTTAGCGAAGTTAAATCTGTAAACACCGATATTAGCTCTCTGGCTTGTTGTGAGGTTTGTAAGAACGACAGTAACTTCAACATTTTCGCCTGAACCCTTGATTGTCTGGGTAAGTTCGCTCATTTCAGGGATAAGAACGAGGTTAGCACTCTGAGTATCCTGTTTGCCCTTTGAGTCTCTGAGGATAAAGTCGATAGCGAAACGTCCGTTTGCGCCTGATGGGAATGGTATCTTGAATGGGATTTCGCCGTCAGGAGCAGTACCGTCACTGATATAGAGGATAATTTCTGTACCTGACTCGACCTTTTCGCCCTTCTTAGGCTCCTGATCTACAACAGTGCCTTCCTTTTCATAGGAAGCAACAGGTTCTGTCTTTGCAACGAGTCCCTTATAGCTTGCCATTACGGAAGCATCTTCGGCAGTTCTGCCTGTATAGTCTTCAACAACTATCTGTTCAGCGTTTGGTCCCATACTTACGTAGAGGATAACGGTTGTGCCTGTGTGAACTTCAGTACCTGCCTCAGGCTCGGTCTTGATAACATAGCCCTTTTGTATATCGGGGTCGGAGGTCATTTTGACATCGCAGAGGATATCACGTTCCTTGAGCTGATTTTTTGCAAGCTCCTGATTAAGACCGGCGAGCTTAGGAATTTCAACGGTTTCCATACCCTTTGAGATAACGACCTTTACAACGTCGCCCTTATTGAAAGGAGTACCGGCTTCAATGCTCTGTTCGATGATGGTATTAGCGTCATGTTCGTCATATTTTGACTCTTTGACTTCAAACTGGAGGTTGTTGCCGTACTGGCTGACAGCAAGAGTATAGTCCATTTCAACGAGGTCAGGCATAGTGAAATCGCCCTTTTTGCCGTCGCCTTTGAGGTAAGGCATGAGAACTGCTGCAATGAAGATGACAGCAACGACAAAGATAACGATAACAAGACCTGTGAGTACAGGAACTACCAGAGAAGAACGTTCTTCTTCCTCCTCATCGTCCTCGTCGTCATAATATTCATCGTCATAGTATTCATCGTCGAGATAATCGGCAGGAACTTCATCGGCATAAGCAGCTTTTTTCTTAGAGCCGCCTGCATTTCTTGAAGGAGCGCCTTTTCTGCTGCCTGCCATTGCAGCGGCATATGCAGGAGTTTTTGATGCGTAAGCGTTCTTGACTTCTTCGGGACTTTCAGTCTCCACGTCATTTCCATATCCATCGGAAATATATTCGTCCATATCTTCACCTGTATCCTCAGTATAGTAGCCGAAAGTAACGGCTGGGTTTGACTTGAATTTTTCGATATCAGCTATCATATCGCCTGTTGACTGATATCTGTCGGCAGGGTCTTTTTCCATAGCCCTGAGAACGATCTCCTCAAGACCGTCAGGAATGTCGGGGTTGACAGCTCTTGGTCTTTCGGGGATGTCATGCATATGCATAACTGCGATAGCAACGGGGTTATCGCTGTCGAAAGGCTTTCTTCCGGTGAGCATCTCATACATCATAGCGCCAACGGAATAGATATCGCTCTTAGCGTCGGTAACGTTGCCGCTTGCCTGTTCGGGGCTGATATAGTGAACGCTTCCGATAGCCTGATCTGTAGCGGTCTTGCCCTGTTCGCTTGCGAATTTAGCAATGCCGAAGTCCATGACCTTGATAGTGCCGTCTGTGAACATCATGATATTCTGCGGCTTTATGTCACGGTGAACGATGCCCTTGTCGTGAGCGTGCTGGAGGGCACGTAAGATCTGGATAACGAAGTGGACAGTGTCCTTCCATGTGAGGACTTTTTCCTCCTCGATATACTCCTTGAGGGTAATGCCGTCGATATACTCCATGACGATATACTGTATCTTTTCAGAGAAGCCGACATCATATATCTTTACGATATTGGGGTGAGAGAGGACTGCGATAGCCTTCGACTCGTTTCTGAAGCGGCGGAGAAACTCCTCATTCTCTGCGAATTCCTTTTTCAGGATCTTGATAGCGACGTTTTTATTGTCGATAACGTCAACGCCCTTATAGACCTCAGCCATTCCTCCGACGCCTATAAGCTCGGTTATTTCGTATCTTCCGTCGAGCTTTTTGCCAATGTTCTTATCCATTTCCTTTCCTCCTGCATTTAGTCAGAAATTACCGCAACGGTTATATTGTCACGGCCGCCCTTGCCAAGGGCTAAGTTAATAAGTTCGTCTGCAACGTTATCGAAAGAGGACTTCACGATAACGTCATATATTTCATCGTCGCTGCAATAGCCCGAAAGGCCGTCGGAGCAAAGCAGCAGACTGATCTTATCCTCATATTCAAAGCTGAACGTATCTGTGGAGACGGTTTTTTCGACTCCGACAGCTCTCACGAGCATATGCTTCTGAGGGTGAGTCTCCATTTCCTCACGGGATATTTTGCCGTGGTTATAGAGATCCATTGCATAGTTATGGTCTTCAGTGACCTGTTTAAGACCTTCATTGGTAATGAGATAGGCTCTGCTGTCGCCGACATTAGCGATAACGGCAGAATGTTCATTTATGAAGGCGGCGACACAGGTCGTGCCCATGCCGAAGTTTTTGAAGTCAAATCTTGCTCTTGTATAGATAACGGAGTTTGCTGCCGAAACCGAAGCAATGAGAAGCTTGCGAATTTCCTCGTCAGAAATGCTTGGGGAATATCCTGCGGAAAATCGCTGGAAGAACTCCTCAACAGCGATAGAGCTTGCCTCTTTTCCGGCTCTTTCGCCGCCCATTCCGTCGCATACGACAGCGAGGATATTATGACCGAAGTATTCGCATCTTACAGTGTCCTGATTTTCGTCACGTTTCAGACCGATATCCGAACTGAAGCGGTATCTCACTTTACGGCACCTCCGTTCAGGTTATCATGTTCAGCCGCATCACGTCTGAGCTGACCGCAGGCGGCTTCAATATCGCTTCCGAGGGTTCTTCTCACGGTAGCGTTAATGCCACGTTTGCCGAGTCGTTTTGCAAAATCAGCGACTCCGCTTCGGGCAGTATGGTAATTGCGTTCCTTCACCTTATTTACAGGGATAAGGTTGACATGGCAGTTTATGCCACGGAGAAGGTCAGCAAGCTTATCAGCATCATTATCAGATGAATTTACGCCGTCAATAACGGCATATTCAAAAGTCACACGTCTGCCTGTTTTGTCGATATAGTCACGGCAGGCTTGTATCAGGCTGTCAATGTGGTAGGTTCTGTTTACGGGCATTATCTCGCTGCGTCCCTTATCGTCGGGGCAGTGGAGCGACACTGAAAGGGTAAGACCGAGTTTCAGTTCTGCGAGGTCGTAAATTCTCGGGACAATGCCGCAGGTTGAAAGCGAAACATGGCGCAGACTGAGGTTATTGCCGTCCTTGTGGGAAAGGAGCGAAAGGAACTTCACGACGTTATCGAAATTGTCGAGAGGCTCGCCGATACCCATGAGGACAACGCCCGACACATGGACACCTGCATCACGTTCAGTTTCGTAAATCTGCATGAGAATTTCAGACGGTTCAAGACTTCGGACGAAGCCTGCGATTGCGGACGCACAAAAACGGCAGCCCATTTTGCAGCCGACCTGAGTGGAGACACAAATGCTATGACCATAGCTGTACTCCATGAGGACAGTCTCAACAAAATTGCCGTCAGAAAGCCTATACAGATATTTTACAGTATTATCCATACAAGATTCAAGCTTTTTCTGCGTAAATAGTCCATTTATACAAAAAATTTCTTTCAGGCGCTGTCTCAATTGGACAGATATATCAGTCATTTTGTCAAAATCGAAAACACGTTTAACATGAAGCCACTGGAATATCTGTTTAGCCCTGAATTTTTTCTCGCCGTTAGCGGCAAGAATGTCTTCAAGTTCATTAAGGTCAAGACTGAGAATATCGATTTTATCCAACCAATCACCGTCCTATTGTTAATTATTTTGTCGGTTTTGTGCCGTCCTGTCCATGATTATTGCGTCGGTTTTGCGTAGGGGATGCAGCCCTCGGCATATCATGCAAGGGAGAGGGAGTCCGTGGGCGGACTCCCCTACAGCCTCGTTAAGTGCTTTTGTATTGCCGCCCCTGCGACCGTTGTAGTATTATTTATTTTTTTTGAATTTTGCTATAAAAAATCCGTCACTGCCGAAATGGCACGGAAAAATCCCCGCCTTAAAGCCGAACCTTTCACCAAGAGGTGCAGGGAGCGCAACAGGCTCAAGGCATGGGTTATTATCCAGAATTCTCTGTACCACATCATCATTTTCGGCTTTATTCAGCGTACAGGTCGAATAGACCATTTCGCCGCCGTCAGCGAGGTAATTCAGGGCATTCTGAGCTATTTTATATTGTATATCGGGAAGATTTTCAAACTCCACGGGGTTTTTGTATTTTATCTCAGGCTTGCGGCGTATTGCACCGAGACCTGAACACGGGACATCACAGAGTATCTTAGTGAACTTCGGAAGCTTGTCATTGAAAACTGTGGCATCGCCTGTATCTGCGGCAATATTGCCAAGACCGAGCCTTTCAGCGCCCTCACGGATAAGCTTGACACGTTTTTCGTGGAGGTCAAAAGCCATTATCTTTCCCTTGCCGCCCATCATCTCCGCCATAGTGAAGGTCTTGCCTCCGGGAGCGGCGCAGATGTCAAGTACGGTATCATTTTCAGTTGGTGAAACAGCCGTACAGCAAAGTTGTGAGGCTAAGTCCTGAACATGGAACAAGCCCTTTGCAAAGGCATCGGAATGAACAGGGTCAGTCTCCGAAAAGTGGAAACAGTGGGGGAGAATATCGGATTTTATAATGCCGCCGTCTTTCCAGAGAGCCGCAAATTCCTCATCTGAGACAAGCGTAGGATTGACACGCACAGTCACAGGAGGTCTGCCGAGTGAGTCGGACAGAAGATTTTCCGCAAGTTCAGGGCTGTACTCCTCCGAAAGCTTTTTCACGAGCCACAGCGGAGCAGAATATTTTACAGACACAGCCTCAGCCGGATCTTTCGGGAGAGCAAACTGTTTTCCCTGACGGATAAAATTGCGGAGAACAGCATTGACCATACCCGAAGCACTTGTTTTCTTAAAACTTTTAGCAAGGGTAACGCTTTCGTTGACAGCGGCGTTGTCGGGAATGCTGTCCATGTACAAAATCTGGTAAATTCCGCATCTCAGAATATTCAGCACGATATCGTCAAGCTTGCCGAGCGGACGTGAGGAGAGTCCCGAAATGATGTGGTCAAGAGTAATTTTACGCTCAATAACGCCATAATATACAGCGGAGCAGAGTTTTCTTCCTCTTTCGTCAAGTTCAGCGCTGTTGAGACCTGAATTGAGCTGAATATTTGAATAGCTGCCGCTGCTGAACGTTTTTGAGAGCAGTTTTACGGCAAGATATCTCGCATCGGTCATAAATCAGCCCTCAGCTCCGAGAATATCGCCTTTTGTGAGCTTTTTGCCACGAAGGAAATCGGCAGTGCCCATACGTTTTTTGCCCTCAGCCTGAACTTCTGTGAAGAAGATTATTTTTCCGTCACCGCATTTAACGCCGAAAGCTTCAGTATCGACAATTTCGCCGTTCTCAGCATCGGGAGCAGACTTGTCAGAGAGGACAGAACCGAGCACTTTCAGGCGCTTGCCTTCAAGCATGGTAAATCCCGTAACGCCACGAATGGTATTGTGTATCAGAGCGGCGGTCTTTGAGAAGTCAAGAGCGCTCATTTCCTTGGTTATCATAGGTGAATAGCAGCTCAGTGAGTCGTCCTGAACTTCAGGGGAAAGAGTGCCGTTTTCAATAGCCGCAAGGGTTTCGGATAGCACCTCGCCTCCCATAGCGGAAAGGCGTGCATAAAGCTCCTCATAGGTTTCGTTTTCGCCTATTTTTGTGGATTTTTTGATGAGCATATCGCCCGTATCGAGACCTTCAGCCATCTGCATGGAAGTCACGCCTGTTTCCGTCTCACCGTTGAGAATTACCCAGTTTATCGGGGCAGCACCTCTGTAAGCGGGGAGAAGTGAAGCGTGGATATTTATACAGCCGAATTTCGGAAGTTCAAGGACCTCTTTCGGGAGTATCTGTCCGTAAGCCGTTACCACGATAAGGTCGGGAGCGATATCTCTGAGCACCTTCATGGAGTTTTCGGCATCTTCGCCTTTTCTGAGTGAAAGAGGCTGATACACGTCAAATCCGTACTCAACGGCAGCCGCCTTGACGGGAGTCGGTATCATTTTATTGCCTCTGCCTCTCGGCTTGTCGGGCTGAGTGAATACAGCGGCGACCTCGTGACTGCTCTCTGCGAGGGTTTTCAGGCAGGGAACGGCGAAATCGGGAGTACCCATGAAAACTATCTTCATTTCTTTTCTTCCTCCTCGGGAACGAAGAATTCTTCAACGATCTCGGTGAATACATGGCCGTCGAGGTGGTCGTTTTCGTGGCAGGCACACTGAGCGCCAAGCTCCTCGAAATCCATTTCAAACCATTTGCCGTATCTGTCCTGAGCTTTGAGGCGGCATTTATACGGACGTGTGACATATCCCCAGATATTCGGGCATGAGAGACAGCCTTCCTGAACTCTCTGCTTGCCTGATTTAGAGATTATTTCAGGGTTGATGCATTCAAAATTGCCTTCATCGAGGTGCATGATGAAAATTCTTCTGCAAAGACCTATCTGAGGTGCGGCAAGACCGACACCCTGAGCCTTGTTGAGAGTTTCATGCATATCGTCCAGAATTACAGCGAGTTTTTCGTCGAATTTATCCACAGCCTTACATACTCTGTGGAGACTTTCGTCTTTATCTGTAAGAATTTTTCTTAAAGCCATAGCAGTATCCTTTCTCAGGCGTTATACACCCGCATCGCCGTTGATATCGGCATAGAGGGAAACACCCTTCATTCCTTTAAGTTCAGCCGATCTTCTGAGCAGTGAGCTTATGAACCCACGCATTTCGGCATTGTTTTTGCACTTCATGATTATTCTGTAGCGGAATTTTCCGTTTATTCTTCCGTATGAGCACTTTACAGGACCGAGCACACGTACAGGAGATCTCGGCTGGAGCTGTCTGAGCATATCGTTCATAAGGGCGATTACCTCATCAGCGCCGGTTTTTACTGATTTTTCGTCATTTCCCGAAAAGCAGAGTATAGCCATATCGCATACGGGCGGAAATATCATCGCACGGCGTATAGCGATCTCCTCGTTATAGAAACCGACATAGTCCTGAGCTGCGGCAAGGTTCATGATATAGTGTTCAGGCATGAAGGTCTGGAGCACAGCCCTGCCGTTTTTGCTGCCACGTCCGCCACGTCCGACGACTTGTGTTATCAGCGAGAACGTGCGTTCATAGCTTCTGAAATCGCCTGCATAGAGCGCTTTATCCACTGACATGACACCGACGAGTGTGACATTTGGGAAATCGAGTCCCTTTCCTATCATCTGAGTGCCGATCATTATGTCATACTCACCATTGCGGAAGTCGCTGAAATTCTTTTCATATGAACAGCGTGAAAATGTGGTATCAGCGTCCATACGCAGGACACGGGCAGACGGGAAAAAGACGGATATCTCCTCCTCAAGCTTCTGAGTGCCGAAACCCATGCTTCTGAGGTGTTCAGAGCCGCAGGAGGGACATTTTTTTACAGTATCGCTGACAAAGCCGCAGTAGTGGCACATCAGCTTGTCATTTTTCTTGTGGTAGGTAAGCGGAACAGAGCAGTTCGGGCAGTACACAGGCTGATAGCAGTCGCAGCAGCTTATCATGGTGTGGTAGCCACGTCGGTTTAGGAGAAGAATAGTCTGTTCACCGTTTTGCAGGTTAAGGTTTATCTCCTCGGCGAGTCTGCGGCTGAATTCTGTTTTGTTGCCGTCCTCACGCTCTGTGTTCATGTCGATAATGCTGACATCGGGGAGAGGGGCGGTGCTGTATCTCTGCTTCATTTCGAGGAGTTTGTAAACTCCCTTCTGAGCGAGATAATAGCTTTCAACAGACGGAGTAGCAGATGCAAGGAGCAGCGTGGCTTTATGGAAAGCACAGCGCTGTTTTGCGATATCGTGGGTAAAATAGCGTGGAGAGGAGTCCGATTTGTAAGAGCGTTCGCCCTCCTCATCGATGATAATGATGCCGATGTCGGAAAGAGGAGCGAAGACCGCACTTCTTGTGCCGATAACGATATCAGCGTCGCCACGTTTAATGCGTTTATACTCGTCAAGGCGCTGTCCCTGAGTGAGACCGCTGTGGATAACGGCGACTCTTTCCCCGAAAAGACCACGGAAACGGCGGAGTATCTGAGGAGTCAGACCAATTTCGGGAATGAGCAGAACAGCCTGTCTGCCGAGCTTTATGGTATCGGAAATAAGCTTTTCAAAAACGGAAGTTTTACCGCTTCCGGTGACACCGTGAAGGAGAAAAGCGGAGGGCTTTTTCTCAAAAATGGCAGAAAGCACGGCATCATGGACTTTCTGCTGTTCATCTGACAAAACAATTTCGTCGGGACTGCGGCGTTCGTCAGCTGAGTCGTCAACATGGCGGAGAACCTCCATATCAAATTCAGCAGCAGCGCCGTTTGCGGCAAGCCTTCTTATGACAGAGTCGGAAACTCCGCACATATAGGCAGCCTCCCTGACGGCAGCAGCACCGTATTCCGACAAAAAATCGGCAGTTTTTTTCTGTTTTGGGGTAAGTTTGAAGCTTTCGGGTGAACTGAGGTATTCCTCGGTAAGACGAACCATTCTCACGGAGGCATCGCCCACACTCTGTCTGAAAACGTTATCCGAGGCAAGAGCGCCTGCGTCACAGAGTTCATCGGGAATGCGTCTTCCGTTGTCGATGATATAGTTTTCGAGGACTTCATTCAGCGTTCTGCTGTCGGGGATACTGCGGAGATTATCAAGCAGTTCAGCCGATTCGGCAGTAAGAGAAGCATAGTCATTGAATTTCCTGACTATGCTGAAAGTTTCTTTGGTACGCACGCTCATAGCCGGCGGGAGCATAGTCCTGACGGCATCGAAGTAGGTGCAGTACGTCTGTTCTCTGAGGTAAAAAGCGAGCCGCAGAAGCTCATCCGGGATGACCGGTTCGTCGTCCGCAAGTGAGACAAGGGACTTGAGACCTGAGACATCGCCCTCGGAGATACGCATGATAACGCCTATTCTGCGTTTGTTGCCACGACCGAAAGGCACGAGCACACGGCAGCCGGCTTTTGCTGGACCGACCATATGAGGCGGCACAGCATAGCTGAACAGCATATCAAATGAATAGGCAGTTCCGCTTACGGCAGTTTCCGCAATGAACGGCATTATTCGGCAGTTTCGGCGGATGTGCTGACGATCTTGCACTTTCCGCTTGCAAGCTCCTCAACGGCAGTTTTAACAGGTTTTTCCTCTAAAGTCAGACCTTTTTCGTAAAGGTCATCGGCGATGGCTCTTGCACGTTTAGCAACGGCAATAACCAGTGAATAGCAGCTTTCGTTCTTTGAAATGATCTGATTTACAGCAGGTCTAAGCATAATTCGCACCTCTTAAAAAATATATGTCAGCACTGTGTTGGACAGTGTTGATATTTGTCGGAAAAGTCAAATTTGTTTCGTTGAACACGGGCTGTCGAGGACGCCAGCCCCTACAATTTGGCTGTTCTGCGTTAATGTTTTTGTAGGGGACGGCGTCCTCGACGTCCCCAAGCCAATTCATAAATAATTTGTTGATTATGAATTTGAAATGACACCGATGATAGTTTCGGCAGAATTTTCGGCTCTGAGCTGTTCAGCACGGACAACGCTGAAAAAGTCGTCAACGGCATCTTCAAGAGCGTCATTAATGATGATATAGTCATATTTTGAAGCAAGAGCGATCTCTCTTGATGACTGGGCAATGCGCTTTTCGATGACCTCGTCAGACTCGGTGCCTCTTTTATGGAGACGGCGGCGGAGTTCGCCGACAGACGGGGGAGCGATGAAAACAGAGAGAGCCGTCGGGCATTTTTTCATGACTTTGAGAGCGCCCTGAACCTCTATTTCGAGGATAACGTTCTTGCCCTGTTCGAGCATCCTGTCCACTTCACTTCTGAGAGTGCCGTAGAAATTATCGCAGTATGACGCATATTCAAGGAAATCGCCGTTGTCAATGCGGCTCATGAAATCGTCCGTACTGAGAAAATGGTAGTTAACGCCGTCGATCTCGCCTTCACGTGGACTGCGAGTGGTAGCCGAGACGGAAACGCAGAAATTGTCGTCTTTGAGAATTTGTTCCAGCATAGTACCCTTGCCGCAGCCTGACGGAGCGGAAAAGATAATAAGTCTGCCTTTATTCATCGTCTGAACCTCCTGAACCATTAATTCTTGCTGCAAGAGTTTCCGTGATGAGAGAGGACAGGATAACGTGACCGCTGTCCATGATTATCACGGCTCTTGTTTTTCTTCCATAGGTCGCATCTATCGCTCTGCCGTCGTCACGGGCTTCCTGAATGAGACGCTTTATCGGGGCTGACTCAGGGCTTACAACGGTAACGATGCGGTCGGACGAGACCATATTTCCATAACCTATATTTACAAGTTTCATAGCATTATTCTATATTCTGGATCTGTTCACGTATTTTCTCGATATCGGCTTTCATGTCAACGACGAGCTTTGTGATATTGAGATCCTGAGCCTTTGAGCCGATGGTATTGACTTCACGGTTCATTTCCTGAACGATGAAATCGAGTTTTCTGCCGACAGCTTCCTCGTCATCGAGCATGGCTTTGAGCTGGGCGATATGGCTTCTGAGGCGTACAGTTTCCTCATCGACAGCTATTTTTTCAGAGAATATCGCAGCTTCCGTGAGAATGCGCTGTTCATCGATATCCTTCGATTCGAGAACCTCGCTGAGCTTTTTGAAAAGGCGGTTTCTGTAGTTCTCGACAGTAATGGGGGAGAGCTTTTCGACTTCTGCGACCATTGTGAGAATGCCGTCAGCCTTTTCGTTGACATCGGCTTTAAGGCGTTCGCCCTCGATGCTTCTCATGTTTACGAAATTGGAAATTGCCTCGCCGGCAACGGATGAAACGTCGTTCCAGATCTGTTCCTCGTCATCGGGAGTTTTCTGGATATTGAAAATGTCGGGGAGCTTTATGAGCTTGGAAAGGGTGAGGTCATCTTCGAGACCAAGTTCTGCGGAAACGCTTCTGAGAGCATTTACATAGCCCTCGGCAGCGCCCTTGTTAACGGCGATCTCTGTATCCTTGCCCTCTATATTATTAATAGTAACGGCTATTTCGACTTTGCCTCGTGAAATTGAGGTCTTGAGCAGAGCCTTCAGTTTTTCGTCAATGTAGCTGTAGGTGCGGGGGATCCTTGAAGAATACTCGTAGTATCTATGGTTAACGGAGCGTATTTCAACGAGGATGTCACGTCCGTTAATGATTTTCTGTGCCCTGCCATAGCCTGTCATACTTTTAAGCACGGTATCTCCTGCTTTCTGTTGGATTTTGGCATAATTACACATTATGCTATTATATTATTATACCACTGTCATGATAAAAAAGCAAGGGGTTTTAAAAATAAAAACGGACATCCGAAGATGTCCGTTTATCATGCAAAACCTACAAAAATTTTTTTGATTATTCAGCATGAGCAACAAATTTTTCATAGAACTCATTAACAGAAGTTCTTCCTGAAAATCTTGCTTCGTCGGTATATGCGCCTGTGTATTTGCCGTCCTTGAAGATATAGTATCTGTCCTTGTCCTGAACAACGTCAAATTTAGTCTCTCCGCCCTCTGTAAGGTGGTATACAGCGGAAAGCAGCGGATCTTCAAGCTTTGGCGAAACATCGGTGTCAACGCCTGATACCGGCAGAACTGTGAATGAGTCATAGAAGTTCTGGAAGTCGGTATAGTTTTCGGTGGAGTCAATGTATATCTTCTTTCCGTCAACACTGCATTCACGGTCTGAAACGTTGATATCCGCAGAGATCTTTGTGTCGCCGATAGTAAGGTCAACTCCTGATACATCGAACATATCCGCACCTGAGACCTTCTGGATGATGAAGTCGTAAGCCGACATATTGATAAAGTCAAGGTCAGCGGTATAATATATCTCGACCTGATTATCATTGCCCATGAGGACATAGCAGTAGTTCGGATTTTCCTCCATGACCTTTACCTTGAATGACCATTTGCTGTCGTCGAGTCCCTCAACGATGATCTCGCCGTCGGGGTCGTCAAAGCTGTACTTCTTTAAGTCTTCGAGGTCTTCGTCGAGCATTTCTTCTGCTTCAAGTCGGATGAGGTTGTTCAGTTCAGCGGTTATCGAGGTCTGGTTTGTCGTGAGCATTGAGTATTCATCGCCGATAGACCATGACTTTTTGCCAAGGTCATAGCTGAGTTCGCAAGTGACTTCGCCCTTGTTTTTGATGGTGACATATCTCATACTGTTGATATCATACGGCAGGAGGTCTTTTGCTTTAAGGGTGAGTCTGTCAGCGAAAAGTGCGCTTCCGTAAATGGCTTCAATAGCATAGATATTAGGCTTATCGGCAGTCATTACATAGTAATAGTCACCTGTCGGGCTTTTCTTGCCGACGTAAAGGGTATGGTCGCCGTTTTTATCGCTTACAACGATCTTTTCAGGCTCGTCAAGACCATACATAGCCTTGTTTTCGTCCGTAGCCCTGCCGTAGCATATTTCAGCCGTAAGATTTGATGTATATGTGCGGATAAGCTGGATATAGACCTGATCGATGGCGAAATCGTCACGGTTTGTGAGCACCCATTTTCCTGAGTCGTCCTTTTCTGTGATATACTGACCGTCAGCGCAGTTGAACTCGATTTTGGTAATGCCTTCCGAGTCAAAACTGAAAAGAACATTGTCATCAAGCTGTTCGGAAGCCTGACGTTTTTCTTCGTCCTTCTTGTCCTTTACGATCATGTATGCTCCGACAGAGCCGCCTGCAAGAACAACGAGCACTGCAAGAGCAGCAATAAGTTTCTTCATTATGCGTGTCTCCTTTTAAGCCATACAAATACGCCGATAGCTGCAACAGAAACAGGAATGATGATGATTATCGCAATAACTCTCTTTGCGTGACCTGCATCGCTGAAAGTCATATAGTCATAAGATGTGAGCTTGTTGCCGATACCCATTTTGATATCACTGTCATAGAGCCATGTATTTGTGAAGGTAACGAGCATCTGTGTACCGCTGACAGAAGGTGAGATCTTGTCAGCATCGATGATATCCGTGCTTCCCATAACGATGAGCTTGCCTGATGTAAGGCGGTTCATAGCATAATAGCCATAGTCAAGAGTCATGTCGGATATCTTGTTTGCCTCAGCCTTTGTAGTCTCGTCGCCGCCCATAGGTGTGCTCTTTGTGGTGTAGTTTCCGTCAGAGCCTGCAACGTTTTTAACGATAGGAGATACTTCGACATCGGAGGCATTTGCAAAGCTTGTCTCACCGATAAGTGCAAAGCTTCTTGTGCCTGAGATACCTGCGATATATTCGCCCTCATTGATAAGGTAGTTTATCTCGGTAGTAAGGTCTTCGGTATAGTCGCCTGTAGCTGCCGGATATTCAACACGCATGAAGTCTTCGCTCTGTTTCATATCTCTGTCCTGAAGCTGATTTACGGCAGATTTTTCGGTAACTGTGTTGTAGTCCATGATAATGCCGAATTGTTCAAGAATGCCTTCGATATTCATAAAGCGTCCCTTTGTCTCACACGGAGCGAGAAGCATTGAGACCGAGCCGCCTGCATCGAGATAAGCTTTAAGAAGATCGGTCTCGTTATCGGAGAGGTCAGACTGCGGGCCTGCAAGATAGATTATCTTTGCATTTCCCGGGATTGCGCCTGTTTCTTCAAGGTTTATCTCCTTGACATCATAGTTGTTGGCTTTGAGCTGGTCTGCATAGACGCTGTATGCATCGTTGATGGACTTTTCTCCGTGACCTGTAAGGAAGTATACAGTAGGGAGAGAACCGCTTGTGCAGGTCTCTATGGCAGCATCGATAAGTTCTTCGCCTGCATACTGGAAAGTACCGTCGGAGTCAGTCTGGAATATTTTGTTGTGGTCGATACGCTTTGTTATATCGCCGCAGCGGACAAAGATATCGCCCTCGCTGATATTGAGCATACCGTTGTTTGTAAGGTCATTGGCAAGCTGTGGGTCTGCATTCGGTCTGAAACAGGTAAGCTTGATATTGTCACGTTCATCGAGCTGTGTAAGTGTATGATAGAGCGAAAGGAATTCCGGAGCATCACGGAAGTATTCGAGAAGTGACAGATAGTAGACCTCTATCTGTTTGTCTGATGTGGAGTCAAGAAGCTCAACTGTCATAGGGTCGAGAGTATATCTCTTTGAAGGTGTCATGTCATATACCTTGTCGTAGTAGCTGACGATGAGATTTATCGGCACGAATACCAGAAGTACAAGCACGGCAAGTACGAATGCTATCGGACCTGAAAGGTTGAATTTGCGTTTTTTCATCAGAAATTACCCCCTTTTCCAGCGTCTTTTTTCGATGGAGATGAAAGTCCATGCAAGGAAGACGATGATAGCAGAGCCGAAGAATACTAAATCCGAAAGGCGGACAAAGCCCTGTGAGAAGTATGAAAATCTCGGCTGTGCAGCGAAGGAAAAGAGAACTGACTGAACCTTCGGATACTGAGATATGAATGGTGTGTTTGAGAAGTCATCAAGGAAAAGAACTGCGAACATTACAATTTCACCGATGATAGCGGCGATGATGGAGTTTTCCGTGAATGACGAAATGAGCATACCGAGGGCAATGTACATTGTTCCCCAGCAGAAAATGCCGATATATGCACAGATGAGCTGACTTATAACGACTTCGCCGTTGAATGCGGTGATGACAGGGAAGATAGCTGTGCCTGCGAGCATGAAGATGTAAACAGTGATATTTGCAAAGAACTTTGCAAGAACTATTTTCAGTTCACTGACAGGAGATGTCATAAGCAGTACTTCCGTACCGAATTTACGTTCATCAGTGAATGTCCTCATGGTCATAATAGGTATGAGGAATATGAGGTAGATGATGATATTGTAAAATACTTCTGTATAGCAGAATTTAAGGGTATTTGATGAGTCCATGTCACCGATTGCGGTTGCAAAGGTATATGTGAACAGCATCATGAAAAGGGCTGCGATAGCATAGGCGAAAGGTGTATAGAAGAATGACTGCAGCTCCTTCTTATAAATAGGAAACATTATCAGTTTTCCTCCTTTTCATCAGTATCGTCGGCTTCCTGAGACTTGTCCTCGGGAACGACAGCTTCAAGAAGTTCCTGAAGGCTTGCTTTCTGCACAGGGCGGTTGATAAGCTCGACAAAGACTTTTTCAAGGTCGGGCTTGTCGGAGTATATTTCAAGAATACTGATATTGTTTTTCAGGCATTCTGAAATAAGCACATCACGCACTTTTTCTTCCTCGCCGCTTAACTGAACGGTAAAAGAGGTGATATTGTTGCCCTCGTCGATGACTTCGGAAATTTCCTTTACGCCCTCTGTCACGCCGATGATAGCAGCGGCAGCGGCTTTGCTTCCTGCCACCTTAATATGGAGCGTAAGGCTGTTTTTGAGCGGCTTTTCGAGATTTTCGATAGTATCGATAGCTCTTATCTCGCCCTTGTTGATGATAACTACTCTGTCACATACCGCACTTACCTCGCTGAGGATGTGTGAGCTGAAAATGACGGAGTGTTCTTTTTTGAGGTCTTTGATGATGTTTCTTACCTCGATGACCTGATTAGGGTCAAGACCAACGGTAGGCTCGTCAAGAATGAGGAATTTCGGGTTGCCGAGGAGAGCCTGAGCGAAGCCGACACGCTGTTTATAGCCCTTTGAAAGGTTGCGTATGAGCTTGTTCTGTACGTCCTCGATCTTGAGCAGCTTCATAACACGCTGCATTTCGGACTTTTTCTCTGAACCTGTCAGTCTTTTGAGACCGGCGCAGAAGGAGATGTATTCCTTCACCTTCATGTCAGGGTAGACAGGCGGTATTTCCGGCAGATAGCCGATGTTTTTCTTAGCCTTGACAGGCTCGGCGGTGACATCAGTACCGCAGATCGTGACTTTTCCTCCGCTCATCGGAAGGAAGCCTGCGATCATGTTCATGGTCGTGGATTTGCCCGCACCGTTCGGGCCGAGAAATCCAAGAATCTCATTATCATTTATTGTAAAGCTGATATCGTTTACAGCACGGTTGTTGCCGTAATACTTTGTAAGATTTTCAATAGTAATCATGAGCTTCTCCTTTCATTTTTAATGTGAACGTTCCGCACGGACAGTTTGCAGGTCTGTGACGGCGGATATGCTCCGATGCAATGATACTGCGCATACAGTGCTGCCGCAATGGTGAAAACCCACAAAGAAAACTGCCTCCCACAGCAGATCGTGAGCATTGCCATATATCATCGCAACATACACAGCTATTATCGCAGAATTTTATTAACGCTGTATGAATGTTCTATGAACAAAATGTTAAATAACAAAAATGCAGTTAGCTGTTAATAATCAAGAGTGTATTTATCCTGATAAATATTATAGCGTATCTGTGTGAATTTTGTGAAAGTTTATTGTAAAGGGAATGAATATTGAAATCGCTGATTTAATATATTACCCAATTAACAATTGTGCAATACAGCTAAAATCCGCAACTTTTGGTCAGTGGACATATTGTACAAAAAGGCATACATCAATGTGTGCATTGCAACAAAATTTAGTTTAGCGTCTTATTAAACTTTTGCAAACTGTTGACACGAAAAGAAATGTAGCATATAATTAATCTTGAAAATAGTTTGAGAATTGCGTGTTGACTTCGTGAAACGAACCACGCAGTGTACGAAGTATTTTCGTATGCAGTTCCCTATATTACGACAGTTGCATCACCTCAGACACATATCGCAGATTTGCAGAATAAGGCTTCTAATCAAGCCTTTTTTCAGCATTTTTCTTTTTGTGCCTCGGCTGTGCCACGCCTTAGTCAGGGAACTAAACCATTAAAACCACTATATTATTATGAGAGGGGTTAATACAAATGATAAGCAAAAAAACAAAAGCTCTTGCTGCAGGTATCCTTTCAGCAACAATGGTTGCTTCTGCTGTAGCTCCTGTTGTAGCTTCTGCTGAAAGCTATGCTGACGCTTTCGCATCCCTTTATGATGACGTTATCACAAACGGTGAAGCTAACGGCTATCTCAGCGATCAGAAAAACGGTTCTTCATTCGGTATTCCTTACCATGCAAAGGAAACTCTCGTAGTTGAAGCTCCTGACTACGGTCACGAGACAACTTCTGAGGCTATGTCCTATATCGTATGGGTTGCTGCTATGCACGATGCACTCGTAGCAGATGGACAGATCTCCGGTTCCAGTGACCTCAAGAAGGCTTGGGCAACTATGGAAGCTCTTATCCCTGGCTGGTCAACAGCTTCAGGAAGAAACACAGAGATCAAGTACAGCTCTATCTGGAAGCAGGACAAGCTCAAGGCTGATACTGCTGAAGAAGGTGACTCACCTTCAGATTATCCTACAAGCCAGCCTGGCGTTGATGCTCTCAACCCAATGTTCGATGCATTCAAGTCCGCTTACGGTTCAGATAACGGTTACTACCTCATGAACTGGCTCGCTGACGTTGATG
>JAKSQT010000041.1 GCA_024403995.1 Ruminococcus sp. | reverse complement strand
TTCTCCTTCATTACTTCGCATAAAATATTCAAGACTTAATTGGCGGAGCAATAAACAAAATTGTTTTTGGTGTTTTGTATAAGCTGACGTTGACAAAATGATGAAGATTTGGTATAATATAAGTTGATGTTTTGTGCAGTTTGGAAGATTTGGAAAGGAGGGACGTATGAAGAAAATGCACCTTTTTCGCACATTTACTGCGGTTTGCATGGCTTTTTCCATGACATTCGGAAATATCGGCGGAACTCTGACCGTGAGTGCGGCGGAGAATGCTCCGTCAGACGGCGATTACTACCCGATAGAGCCTGTCTCTGCGGATATCCCGACTTACAGCGCCTACTATGACAAGTATGCATCAGCCGAACGTCCCGACAAAATCATAACAATAAACGGCGCAGACTGTATTTCAGCCGAAAACGGAGAATTTTCAGTCGGAGGATATGCCGACAGCTTCGGCGGCGAAAGGGAAAACTGCCTTATCTGGGAGAGCGGCGGAGAGGTCATATACGGCTTCGATACGCAGGAAAGCGGCAATTACTGCATCTCCGTGAGCTTCTGTCCGATGATATCCGACAGTCCCGAAATTGAATTTTCACTTGCCGTGGACGGAGAAATCCCCTATTCTACGGCATCTCACATAAAACTGAACAGGGTGTGGGTCAACGAAAAGGACATCTCAACAGATATGCGAGGCAACCAGATACGCCCCACACAAGTACAGACCGAACAATGGCAGGAAACTTTTCTTGGCGATAGTGACGGACTTTTCAGCGAGCCGCTGTTCATCCATCTCGAAAAGGGACACCATGAACTGACGTTTACCGCAGAACGTGCGGAATTTGTGCTTGAAAGCCTGACTTTGTGCAATCAGGAGAAACTGCCGACCTATGCGGAATATGCCGCAGACTGCGATTTTTCGGGCACAGGCAGTTTCAGGCTCGAAGGCGAAGCGGCTGATTTCAAGTCATCGTCAACACTCTGCCCGACAAGCGACAGCACAAGCTATCTCGTCTCGCCGTCAAGTCCGACCAAGCTCATATACAACACTCTCGGCGGCGGAAACCGCACAAAATCACTGCAAACCGTCACATGGACGATACCGCAGGAGAAGCTCGGACAGGGCGGCTGGTACAAAATAGGCATCAGGTCACGTCAGAACCTCATGCGTGGACTGAGTTCGGGACGGCGAATATATATAGACGGAAAAGTGCCGTGCAAGGAGCTTGACCTCGTGAAATTCCGCTATGACAATGACTGGAATACGGTCAGCCCTAAAGCGGACGGAGAGTCAGTTTATGTCTATTTATCGGGAAATTCTGACCATAGGCTTACCCTTGAAGCAGTCACGGGCGAGATAGGTGATTCCCTCCGCAGGCTGGACGGCATCGTGACCGAGCTGAACACGTATTACCGCAGGGTGATGATGATAACGGGTGCATCTCCCGACAAATATACGGATTATTATGTCCATGAGAAGATACCTGACCTTGTGGACAGTTTTGAGCGAATTTCAGGCGATTTAAAGGACATTCAGCATGATATCGAGGCGCTTTCCGACTCGGAAGGCTCAGAGGCGGCAGTCATAGGGAATATGGCTGTAATTCTGGATAAATGCGTGGAAAGGCCGCTGAAAATACCAAACTATCTTTCGCAGATAAAGGACAGTATCGCCGCAGTTTCGGCATGGACGAGGGAATACCGTGACCAGCCGCTTGAAATTGACTTTATTGAGTTTGCGGCGGCTGATACAGAGTTTGCGCCGTGTGGAAAAAAACTCATGAAATCGCTTGGTTTCGGCATAAAATCGTTCATTGGCTCATTCTTTGAGGACTACACGACGCTGTCAGATGTCAAGGGAGAGGATGCGATTGAGGTCTGGGTGAGTCTCGGACGTGATCAGGCGCAGGTCGTCAAGGAGATGACCGAGGAGAAATTCATGCAGGAAACGGGTATTCCCGTTGCGGTAAACCTTGTGACAGGCGGTGTCGTTGAGGCTTCTCTTGCGGGTAAATCTCCCGATATAGCGCTGTTTCTCAGCGGAGAGTTCCCTGTGAACCTTGCCGCAAGGGATATGCTTGTTGACCTCACTCAGTTTAAAGATTATCCTGAAACAGTTAAACGTTTTCAGAAAACAGCGACCGTGCCGTATACCTATGAGGGCGGAGTCTACGGACTGCCGATAAGCCGCAGTTTTCCGATGATGTTCTGCCGGACGGACATACTCCCGGAGCTTGACATCACAGAACCGCCCGAAACATGGGACGATTTAAGGGATATCCTCCCGAAATTACAGCGGAATTATATGTCGGCAGGGCTGGTTCTTCCGACTGCGAATATCTCGCCTGCGACCGAGTCGGGACACACGTTTGCCCTGATGATGCTGCAAAACGGCATGAGCTATTATAATGATGATTTAACAAAGTCAACCTTCGGCACAGTCGGGGCAGTCGAGGCTTTCGAGGAGTGGACGGACTTCTATTCAAAGTACAGTTTTTCCCAGTTCTACGATGCTTTCAGCCGTTTCAGGACAGGCGAGTACCCGATAGTCATAGCAAATTATACATTCTTCAACCAGCTTAAAGCCGCATCGCCTGAAATTGACGGTTTATGGGACTTTTACCCTGTTCCGGGAACTATCCGCAGCGACGGTGCCGTATCCCATGCCGCAAACTCGAACGGTTCGGGTGCAGTGATATTCAGCAAGGTGAAAAATGCCGATAATGCGTGGGAATTTGTGAAATGGTTCACCGATACAGACACGCAGGCTGAATACGGACGGCGCATCGAGGGACTGCTCGGCACACTCGGACGCTTTGATACGGCGAATACCGAGGCTCTGGAACGGCTCTCATGGTCTGACAGTGAACTTGAAAAGCTGACGGCACAGCAGTCTGAACTTGCCGAAATACCGATAATCCCGTCATCCTATGCGGTGACGAGGAACATCATGAACGCATTCCGTGAGGTAGTCAACGAGGGCGAAAATCCCCGTGATACGCTGATGTGGTATGACCGTGACATCAACGACGAAATAAGCCGCAAACAGGAACAGCTCAGGAGGTGGGCAAATGGCTGAAAAGCACGTAAAACCGAGGAATTTATGGAAAGAGATATTGAAGAACAAGGCTTGCTATGCCATGCTTGCGCCGTTCATGATATTGTTCATAGTTTTTACTGTTGTACCTGTTGTCATGTCCCTGCCCATAGGCTTCACAGATTTCAACATGGTGCAGCCGCCGAAATTCGTGGGATTTTCCAATTACAGCACATTATTTCTCTCGGATAAGGTGTTCATAAAGTCAATAAGAGTAACCCTTGTTTTTGCATTTTTCACAGGACCGCTAAGCTATGTCCTGTGCTTTCTGCTTGCATGGTTCATCAATGAACTGCCCCGAAAGTTAAAGACCATATTCACGCTTATCTTCTATATACCGTCGATGTCGGGGGTATACACCGTATGGCAGCTCATTTTCAGCGGTGATATAAACGGCTATCTCAACTCAGTCCTCATTGACCTCGGCATTATCACATCGCCTGTTCAGTGGCTGACTGACGGCAGATACGTCCTTGGCGTGACCATCGTGGTACAGCTCTGGATATCGCTTGGTGCAGGCTTTCTTGCCATTCGTGCAGGCTTTCAGAACATCGACCGCACACTCTATGAGGCAGGCGCAGTCGAGGGTGTCAGCAACCGCTGGCAGGAACTTATATACATTGTGCTCCCGTCGATCGGACCTCAGCTCATGTTTGCGGCAGTCATGCAGATAGTCGGTTCGTTCACCGCAGGCACGGTGGCGCAGAACCTTGTGGGATTTCCGAGCACGGACTACAAGGCGCACACTATCATGACACACGCCTATGACTACGGCTGGGTGCGTTTTGAGATGGGATATGCGGCGGCGATATGCATGATACTGTTCATTGCCATGTATCTCTGCAACAGGCTGATAAGCAAGGTTCTCGGAAAATATACGGATTAAGGCAACACCGCACAAAGCACGTCTGACGACTTTGCACGTCATAAACTTGTATATTTCCCGTCATATTGCACAGAAATTCCTTGCCATACGACAGTATGCCTGCGAAATTTCTGTGCAATCTGACGAAAAATCTGACTGCGTTTCTGCCGCACAATCTTTGTGCGGTGTTGCCTTAATAATCAGGGATGCCGAGGGCGGCATCCCCTACAGGTTCAATCGATATTCCTATTTGTGTAGGGGAGCAAGCCCTCGTGCTCCCGTCAGTACACATGATTTCATCATGCAAAGGAGGTGTCCCCGAATGAAGGACGTAAGCAAAATGAAAGCATCAAACCGTCAGGCAGGCAAAAAACACGGCGGTACAGCCGTCATATTCATAGTTCTTCTCATTCTGGGACTATTCATGCTGATGCCGATATATCTCACCCTTGTCATGTCGGTCAAGCCTGTCGAGGAATTGTTTGTATTTCCGCCGAAATTCTATACTTTACGTCCTACTCTGGACAATTTCAGCGATATGTTCCGTGACCTCAACAGCAGCCGTGTGCCGTTTTCGAGATATGTTTTCAACAGCATTTCCGTGACGTTCACGGTAACGGTACTCCAGTGCATATTTGCGTCAATGGCGGCATTTGTGCTTGCAAAGTGCAGATTTCCGGGCAGTAAAATGCTCAACAAAGTCATAGTCGTGGCGCTCCTCTACCAGAGCAGTGTCATCTATATAATGCAGTATATCGTCATGGCAAAGCTGCATCTTATCGACACACCTGCCGCCCTGATACTTCCGTCAATAGCATCGCCGATGGCAGTATTCCTCATGCGGCAGTCGATAAGTCAGATACCCGACTCCATGATAGAGGCGGCAAAGGTTGACGGCGCAGGGCTTTTCAGGATATGCTGGCAGATAGTCATGCCGAACCAGAAACCGGCACTTATGACGCTCATTATCTTTGCATTTCAGGGCGCATGGAACATACAATCAGGCGCATTGGTATTTCAGGAGCAGTACAAAACACTGCCGACCGTGGTCAGTCAGGCGGCGGCTTCGGGAATGGCAAAGGCAGGAGTAGCAATGGCGGCGGCAGTATTCATGCTTTTGCCTCCTGTTGTGATATTCGTGCTTGCACAGCGTCAGGTCATTGAAACAATGGCATATTCGGGAATAAAGGACTGATATTATGAGAAAATTCCGGAAAAAACTTTCAGCGGCATTTCTTTCGCTGTCCATTGCATCGGTGAGTGCAGTGACCTTTACAGCGTATGCTGATGTATATAACTATGACCGCCGTGGAAGTGCAGTACCCTCGCAAGCCGGATATACCGCAGAAAAGGCTGTTTCGGGAACAGACCTCGGAATATCGGCATTCAATTCTCCGAGTGATATTTTCTGTTCGTCCGACAATATTTTCTACATCGCAGACAGCGGCAATGACCGTATCATAGCCGTTGATACGGAGTTTGAGAAAGTTCTTGAAGTATATGACAGCTTTATTATGCCCGACGGTACGGAAACTGCGCTGAAAAAGCCGATGGGAGTCTGTGTTTCGGCAGAAAACGGGCTTATGTACATTGCCGATACGGACAACGGACGGATACTCGTGGCAGATATGGACAGAAACGTGAAATATGAGATAACCAAGCCTGAAACCGATGTCTATGACAGCAAAAAGACGTTTCTTCCGCAGAAAGTTCTTGTGGATAAGGGCGGAAATATCTATGCGGTTCTGGGAAATATCACAACAGGAGCGGCGATGTTCAGTCCTGAAGGCGAATTTACGGGATTTTACGGTGCAAACCGGGTTGAGCCGACCGCAGAGGCAGTCCGCAATTATTTCAGGGGACTGTTTATGTCCGACGAGAAAAAGGCAAGGAGAGCAAGAAGCGTACCTTCGGGCATCACAAATTTTGACATTGACGGAGACTTCATTTTTACCTGTACTTCGTCATCGGGACAGACTGCCGATACCGTGAAGAAGCTGAATGCGGCAGGCATAAACATATTTTCGGACATGGAAGTGACTTTCGGCGATTATACGCCCATGTATGATACATCGCAGAATAAGGTCATGTCCTCGGCATTCGTGGATATAGACATTTCGGAGAACGGCAATATAAACTGTCTTGACTATACCGCAGGGCGAATTTTCCAGTATGACAAGGACTGCGATCTGCTGTTCATTGCAGGCGAGTCCTCACAGCGGCTCGGCGGATTTGACAAGTCGGCGGCGATAGAGTCAATGGGTGACAGGCTGTTTGTAGTGGACAGCGCAAAGTGTACCGTGACTGTTTTCAGGGAAACTTTATTCGGAAATACGGTACATAAGGCGGTAGACCTCTATAATGAAGGGCGGTATGACGAGGCGCTCGAACCGTGGTATGAGGTGCTGAAGCGTGACGGGAACTATCATTTCGCACACGTCGGTATAGCCTCTGCACTTCTGAGGAAGGGCGATTACAAGGGCGCTATGAAGTATGCAAAGCTTGCCGGAGACAAGAAGATATACGGCAAGGCTTTTGAAGGCTACAGACGTGAATTTCTCGGCGAATACGGAGGATATATTTTTGCAGGTGCGGCAGTTCTCGCCGTGGCGGCAGTAATTCTGATAAAGCGCAGAAAATCGGGACGAAAGGAGAAAAAGGCTCATGATGGACTTAAATGAGGGACAATGGCTGAAATATGCGGTGACTCATCCTGTTGAGGGATTTGAGGATATGCGCTGGAAAAAATCAGGCTCATTAAGGGCGGCATTTCTCATTGTCGGACTGCTTTTTCTCGGAGATATAGCCTATGAGCGGCTTTTCGGGATGCAGTTCCATATCGCAGAGGACAAGCTGTTCAGCATCGTGCCTTTCATCATGCGGAGTTTCGTGCTTTTTGCGGTCTGGACTATCGGCAACTGGGCGGTCTGTACGCTCCTTGACGGTGAGGGAACTATGCGGAATATCTGCATTTACAGCGCATACGCACTCGTTCCGTATGTGGTACAGCTATGGGTGCGGGTGCTCCTTTCGCATATCCTCATCACCGACGAAATGGTTTTCATGGAGGTCATTAAGATAATCGGCATAAGCTGGACGATACTTCTGCTGTTTTCGGCGGTAAAGTCGGTGCATCAGTATACATTCGGCAAAACGCTTGCGGCAATAGCCCTGACGCTTGGGGCAATGCTCATAATGCTCGTGCTCCTCATTCTTTTCATGTCGCTCATTCAACAGGTCTGGATATTCATTTCGGCGGTATTCACTGAAATAACCTATCGTATAAAGGTGTGAGAGTATGGGAAGACTGAAATATGCGGTACTCTGTCTTGCGGCGCTGTGTGTTCCTGCGGCAGTGGGAAGCGTGTATGCCGCTGAGACTGCGGGTATAGCAGAGGCTGAAAACGAGGAAAAAACTGCTCCAAGAGCAAAGGAAACTGCCGAAAAAATAACCATAGATGCCGCACTGGTGAAGAAATACCTGAAAAAAACAGGCAGTGCCGACGGTTATGACGTTTACCTTGCGGAAAAGGACTTTGACGATGCCCTGTGGGAGAAAAATGGCGGAAAACCGAAGAAAAAGGCTGACTATACCCCCGAACAGGAACAGCTTGACGATGATATCAATGAGCTGAAAAAGCTTGGCAGTCTGACTGTTATCGACACGAAAAGCGGCGCTGTGAAAGCATCATTCAAGGAAAAACACGGTAATTTTTATGTAAGCATGGCGGAGAGATATATCCTGAAAGTCAGCGGCGAAAATGACAAGCCGACTGCTGTTCACGAGCTTATATCATCGGTAGATGATGACTGCCTGTACATCTCAAAGGACAGGAAAACGCTGTATCTTACCAATGACAAGCACAGCGATATCGTCAGGGAGTACACCGAAAGCTCCAAGGACAGCGAAAAATGCGTGTTCACGGACGAGACAGGCTCTGAATTTGCATGGATAACTCCCGACAAAAGACAAGTTCTCGGAACATTTTCCTATGCCGCAGAAAACACGGATTACCGCATGATAGCCGATTTCCGCACAGGCAATTTCGGCATTGAGCACAAGAAAACAGGCTGTATATGGTGGTCTGCGCCGCTCGGAGCGTCCCGTGACAGCATGGCATCAACGATAATTTCTGACGAACTGCGTTCCTCGTGCGTGCTGAGATACGGCATTCCCGAAAGCCGCAACAACAACAATTTCCTGCGTTCTGCGTCGGACGAATGTGTTATAGATACAACGCCCATAAACGGCGGAATATCGGTCAATTATGATTTTCCGCAGGCAGGATTTGAGCTTGATGTGGAGTATACCCTTGAAGATGACCATGTGAAGGCTGTGCTGAAAACTGCCGATATCAGGGAGAAAAAGCCGTCAAACAGAGCTACAGAGGTGACTTTGCTGAATGCATT
The DNA here is from genome assembly GCA_024403995.1 of Ruminococcus sp. Classification (GTDB taxonomy): domain Bacteria; phylum Bacillota; class Clostridia; order Oscillospirales; family Ruminococcaceae; genus Ruminococcus. The sequence continues at coordinate 14,158 of JAKSQT010000041.1, read as the reverse complement.
CGGGGCTGCTGATACTTCCGGGGAAGGATATTTTGTCATACCCGACGGATGCGGTGCGAAAATAGACTTCAATACCGACAGGGCAACCAAGACAAATGCCTATAAACAGCGCATTTACGGCAATGACATCACTGCTGTCCCTGCAACGAAAAGCGCATCGGGAGAGCAGATATACCTGCCTGTTTTCGGCATTGTCAGGGAGGACAGCGCTATGCTCGCAGTTGCTTCGGGAGGCGATACAAATGCCTGTATTTCGGCGAAAACGTCGGGACAGTCAGGTAGTACACGCAATATCTGCAATTTCACATTCATTCTGCGTGATACCGATGATTACTATATGTCGGGCAGCAGCAATGAGCGTTTCACCATGTTTGAAAGCGGCGATATCAAGTCTGACGATATCGAGATACGCTATTATCCTATTATAAAAGAGGGCGCTGACTATACGGACATAGCCGCACGTTACCGGCAGTATCTCCTTGAGGAGGAGAATGTCAGGGTAAGAACGGAAAAGGGCGATGCTCCGCTGTATGTCGGACTTTACGGCGGTACGCTGAAAAAGCAGTCGGTGCTTGGCATCCCCGTCACCATGAAAAATACGCTGACGACCTATAAACAGGCAAAAAACATACTTTCACAGCTCCGTGAGAGCGGCGTGGAGGATATGGCAGTGACATACACAAACTGGACTGACGACGGCATGGAAAGCAAGGTGGACTGCACGGCTGAACCATCGGGAAAGCTTGGCGGAAAGGCTGATTTTGAGAGCCTTGCGGACTATATCCGTGAGGGCGGCGAGCTCTATCCCATGTCAGACAACAGGGACTTCTATTCAGGAAACGGCTATAATTCGGTATCCGACACGGCTGTACGCATTTCGGGAGCATATGCACGCATTGTCAGCTATGACAGGGCATACGGCATTCCCGACGGTTTCAGGAAGAATATGTCGCTTCTGTCTCCGTCATGTTTTGGCGGTATGTTCGATAAAACTGCGGAGAGCGGTCTTGACGGCGTGAGCATTTCGGGGCTGTCTTACTCACTTTACGGCGACTATGGCAAGAAGAACATCTCCCGTGGCAGGGCGGCTGAAATAATTTCCGACGGATTTGCACAGCTTGACGAAAAGCTTGAAAACGGAGTGCTTGCGGACAGGGCAAATGCCTATTTACTGCCATATGTGAGCCGTATTGAGAATATTCCGATGTCGTCGGGAAAACATGATATTTTTGGTGAGGATATACCATTCCTACAGCTTGTTCTCCACGGCATCATACCATGCTCCACAACTGCTGTAAACGGCTGTGCAGAGCCTGAAAAGCTTGTCATGAAAGCGGCGCTGACGGGTACTGCGCTGAATTTTGACTTTATATACGAGGAGACTGACGAGCTGACGGATACTGAATTCGATACGCTTTTCTATGCGAATTATGAGCGCTGGATATCCACAGCCGCCGCAGAATATAAGCTTATAGCGCCTGTTTTGAAAGACGTGTCAGACAGCGTGATAACGGGATACAGCGTTTCCGATGACGGCACAAAGGCAGCGGCGGTATACGAAAACGGCACAGAAATTTCAGTTGATTTTGAGAATAATACTATCACGCACAACGGCAGGCTTATAAAGCCTGACCAATATGCAGAGGAAGGAGGATCTGCGTTCTGATGGCGAAAAAGGCAAAGGGCAGAGGAATGTCCTATGAAAAACGCAAGGCGCTGTACGGCTACGGCTTCATATCGCTGTGGCTTGTGGGAACGGTGATTTTTTTCCTGATACCGCTGATACAGTCGCTCTGCTATTCATTCAGCGAGGTCACGGTCTCACCGGGAGAGATAAAGCTCAGCTTTGCAGGATTTCAGAAGTATATCTATGCGCTGGGGACTGACCAGTATTACACGGAATATCTTGAAGAAACGCTTATCGAGACACTCTGGAAAACTCCGCTGATATTAATATTCTCGCTGTTCATCGCAGTCGTGCTGAACCAGAAATTCAGGGGCAGGGTGTTTGCAAGAGCAGTATTCTTTCTGCCTGTCATAATCGCAACAGGCCCTGTTTTCAGGATAATCAGCGGCGATATGGACACCACGGGAAATGTTGGCGCATCTCAGTTTTCGACTATGTTCAGCACAGATCTTGTGGGTGAACTTATGGAATTTCTCGGTATCTACGGGCTAAGCGACAACATGAACAGCCTTATTTCCTCGATAGCCGATAATATATTCGGCATCGTATGGAGTTCGGGAATACAGATAATCCTCTTTCTTGCGGCTCTCCAGAACATACCGTCCTCAGCCCGTGAAGCCGCAGAGGTCGAGGGAGCGACTGCATGGGAATATTTCTGGAAGATAACTTTTCCGTATGTCAGCCCGTTCATACTTGCGAACTTCATTTACACGGTGATAGACTCATTCACAAGCCCGATGAATAAGGTAATGAACCGTATCCTCGACCTGAAAAGCCAGTGGGCATTCGGCGAGGCATCGGCTATGGCATGGCTGTATTTTGCAGTTGTGCTTGCGGCGGTAGGCATTGTCACATTTGCAGTGAACAGGCTTGTATTCTATGAAAACGAATAGGAGGGCGGATATGGCAAAAAGGAAAAAGTCACCGAAAAAACGTGCATCTGTGCGTATATGGGCATTTTTCAGGTTCGTCATACTTTTCGGACTTGGCTTTGTCATAATGTACCCTCTTATATATATGGTAAGCTGTGCGTTCCGTGACAGGGCTGATATGAGTGATCCGACGGTCATGTGGATACCAAGGCATTTTACTCTTGACATTATCCGTGAGACTATGGAGGCTATGGACTTCGGCACTACGCTGAAAAATACGCTTGTGCTTAATATCGGCTGTTCGATCGTGCAGGTGTTCTCGTGTGCGGTCACAGGCTATGGATTTGCACGTTTCAGCTTCAGGGGAAAGAAACTGCTGTTCGGCGTGGTGATAATGATGATACTTGTCCCGACGCAGGTCATATCCCTGCCGCTTTACAGCGAATTCCGTTTTTTCGGCATAAAGGGGCTGTTTACGGTAAACCTTATAGACAGCAAGCTGACCATGTATCTTCCTGCGATGACTGCAAACGGTATACGTTCAGGACTGATGATACTGATATTCAGGCAGTTTTTCAGGGGCTTGCCGAGAGAGCTTGAAGATGCGGCATATATAGACGGATGCGGACCGTTCATGACATTTGTCAGGGTAATGGTACCGAATGCGGCATCGGCATTTCTGACGGTATTTCTGTTTTCTGTGGTGTGGTACTGGAATGATTACTACGTCAGCACGACATTTTTCACGAATACGAAAACAGTTGCGCTCATGCTGACGAACCTTGACAGTGAGCTGAAAATGAGGCTGTTCAACGATGCATCTGTCAGCATATCTCCGAGGGAGGAGATCGTCTGGAAGGAGGCAGGCTGTCTTATTTCGATAGCGCCGCTTCTTCTGATGTATGTATGTCTGCAAAAGCATTTCACCGAGGGCATTGAGCGTTCGGGAATAGTTGGTTGATCTGCGGAGGAAAAAATGAAGAAACTTTTTAAGTATATAGGCGTGTTTTTAAGGGCGCTGCCGCACTTTATAGTTTTTGAACTGCTGTTCAAGCTGATAATGCTTGCCATAGGAGCGCCCGTGCTTGCATTTGCGCTGAAATGGACGATGAAATCAGCAAATATAGGCTATCTTTCGGATGACAACATCATTGACTATATAGGGCAGCCATTGACGATAGCAGTCCTGATAATCATACTTTTCTGCTCGGCGATATTTTCGTTTATTGAATTATCGGCGCTTGCAGGCTGTTTTGCCTGTGCCTTCAAGAAAGAGCGCATCACATCTTTTGGTATGCTCAGGACAGGTCTCAGCGCATTTGTAAGGGCATTCCGAGGTATGGGAATACTTGATTTCATCGTGTTCATGTTCACCATTGCCATTGCACAGTTCACGCTTTCATCGGGTATTTTCACTGCACCGCTCATGCCTATCCTGCAAAGGATATTCCATTCGGTCAACAGCGCAGCGACAGTAGTTGTATTTGTGCTGATACAGCTTTTGTTCATAATGCTTATCATAAGTTCGTGCTACAGTCTGCACTATCTTGTGCTCACGAAGATGGACTTCCATGAATGCATCAGGCAGAGCCGCAGGAAAATAGTCGGCAAGAAGGTAAAAATGGGACTTTCCATGCTGAAATGGACTATTATTATTGCGCTGTTCATAACACTGCTGACATTTGGTGTAAGCTTTCTGATAGTCTTTTTTGTCAAGGGATTGAGCAAGCCTGTTGCCGCATTCAGAACGGCGCTTAAAGTGCTTAAATTTGCAGGGCAGGTTCTTCTTGCAGTATCGGTATTCTTCTCAACGCCTGCGATAATGTGCTGGCTTACGAAAAAATTCTATGATGATGCAGAAGAAGACGAGGAGCTTGTACTGCCTGACCGCAAGAGCGGAAAATCGGGACGCATAAAGAATATAATAGTAACAGGAGTAATTGCAGCAGTCGGATTTGGCGTGAACTTCTCATATATCAAGGGCATCTATAAGGGCAATATCAAGCTGAATACAGCCATTTTCAAAAGCGTTCAGGTGAGTGCTCACAGAGGATGTCCGAAGGTTGCGCCTGAAAATACCCTGCCTGCGTTTGAAAGGGCACTGACAAGCGGTGCGGATTATATTGAGCTTGACGTTCAGCTTACAAAGGACGGCGAACTTGTGGTATTCCATGATGACACACTTGACCGCACAACAAACGGAAAAGGCTATCTTACGGACTATACTTACCCTGAACTTATGCGGCTGTCGGCAGGAAGCTGGTTTGGCAAGGAGAATGAATTTGCTGATGTGAAGATACCGAAATTCACCGAAGTGCTTGACCTTGTCGGCAATGACGTACTGCTCAATGTTGAGATAAAAAATCACGGAAATATCACGGCAACGGCAGAGAAGGTCGTGGAGATACTTGAAGAATATGACCTGAAAAAGTCGGTCTATGTCACATCATTCTCGTATCAGGCACTTAAAACAGTCAAGGAGCTTGACCCGAAGATAAAGACGGGACTTATTGCCCATATTGCGCCGTCTACGGTATATACGCAGATGGATTATATCGATGCGATAAGCGTGAACTATCTGTTTATAAATCAGAGCGTAGTCAATTATGCACACAGAAGCGGCAAAAAAGTCTTTGTGTGGACTGTTGACAGCATTACGCCAATGAAGAAGATGATATCGCTCGGCGTTGATAATATCATTACGAACCGTCCTGACAAGGCAGTTGAGATAGTTGACTCAAACAGCATCAGTGAGACAGTTCTGACGGTGTTACAGCGAATTTTCGGCAAATTGTAAAAATGATATAGAGCAGTTAGCTGAGTAAACGTGCTATAACGATATAACCACATGACAAAATTTGTAACTTCTAACGATTTTTGAGTATTATTTTCAGCCATAGCACAAAAACTTCTTGCAAAGCAACAATTTTTATGCGGCTGATTTATGCATTCTGCTGAAAATATCGACAAAAACAGCATTTGATTATTTATGTTAATTCGTTCATAATAAATTTACAAAAGTAAATATCGCCAATCGCTTGATTTTCTCTATATATTGTGATATAATAGTTTACGTTGAGTGCGGTTGATACTGCACTGACTGCAAAATGATATGCGAGGAAGCGGAAGGTTGCTGACGGTTTGTCAGGTAATTTCCGTGGAGTATGTCCGTTTTAAATCGGGCGATTGGGATACTGAACACAGTTTGTGGTTATTGTTCATGCAGCTTGCGTATGCGTGGACTATGCTCTTTTTGTGCTCATATGCTGAATCACTCGAAAAACAAAGGTTTTTCGAGTTTTTTTATAGGATAAGGCATGAAACACACGGAAACGTGTGAATATTCCCAGTTTGCGTCCCCATCAAAATTATCAAGGAGGCGAAAACAATGGCAGTCAACGAAAAAATCAGATTCAAGATCAAGGGTTACGATCACGCTACAGTTGATATAGCAGCAGCTAAGATCGTAGAGGCAGCCAAGAGAAGCGGTGCGAGGGTTTCAGGTCCTATTCCGCTCCCAACTGACAAGGAAGTCGTTACTATCCTTCGTGCTGTACACAAGTACAAGGACAGCCGTGAGCAGTTTGAAATGAGAACTCACAAGAGACTCATCGACGTTATCCGTCCAACTGACAAGACTTCAGCAGCTCTTGAAAAGCTTGAACTCCCGGCAGGCGTAGACGTTGTTATGGAGGTTAAGTAATTAACCGCAGCAAGCTTGCAAGATCCGTTCGGGAAACGGAAATGACGGTAATCCGTCGGTCACGTTGATGAATATCAACCAATAACCTAACAGGAGGAAATTCGATATGCAGAAAGGTATTATCGGTAAGAAGATCGGTATGACTCAGATCTTCGATGAAGCAGGAAAAGTTGTTCCTGTAACAGTAGTAGAAGCCGGCCCTTGCGTTGTAGTTCAGAAGAAGACTGTTGAAAATGACGGTTACGCTGCACTTCAGCTTGGTTACGGTGATGTAAAGGTTCAGAGAATGAATAAGCCTATGAAGGGCCACTTCGACAAGGCAGACGTTGCCTGCAAGAAGACTCTCAAGGAATTCAGACTTGAAGACTGTGAAACACTTAACGTTGGCGATATCGTAAAGGCTGACACATTTGCAGTAGGCGACGCAATCGACGTTGTCGGAATCAGCAAAGGTAAGGGCTTTGCAGGTGCTATCAAGCGCCACAACCAGCACAGACTCAAGGAAACTCACGGTACAGGCCCTGTTCACAGACAGGCAGGTTCAATGGGTGCTTGCTCATCCCCTTCAAGAATTTACAAGGGCAAGGGCATGGCTGGTCACATGGGTGCAGAACAGGTTACTGTTCAGAACCTCGAAATCGTTAAAATTGACGTTGAAAACAATCTCATCGCTATCAAGGGAGCAGTTCCTGGTCCTAAGGGCGGTATCGTTTATATCGTTGACAGCGTAAAGGCTTAAGGAAGGAGGAAGCGTAAATGTCTAAAATTTCAGTTTTTGATATGGCTGGCAAGCAGGTTTCTGAGACAGAGCTTAACGACGCAGTTTTCGGAATCGTTCCTAACGAAGGCGTTATGCACGCTGCAGTAGTAAATTACCTCGCAAACCAGAGACAGGGTACACAGTCCACACTTACAAGAACAGAAGTAAGCGGCGGCGGAAGAAAGCCTTGGAGACAGAAGGGTACCGGTCATGCAAGACAGGGTTCAACACGTGCTCCTCAGTGGATCCACGGTGGTATCGCTCTCGGTCCAAAGCCAAGAGATTATTCATATACACTTAACAAGAAGGTAAAGAGACTCGCAATGAAGTCTGCGCTTTCTGCTAAGGTTATCGACAACAACATGATCGTTCTTGATGCTCTCACACTCGACAGCTACAAGACAAAGCCTGTTGTTGATATGCTCAAGGCTCTCGGCGTTGAAGGCAAAGCCCTCATCGTTACAGCAGAGGCTGACGCAAAGGTTATCAAGAGTGCAGCTAACATCCCTGGCATCAAGACAGCTGCTGTAAATACTCTTAACGTATATGACATTCTCAACTATGACAAGTTCATCGTTGTTAAGAATGCTGTCGGAAAAATCGAGGAGGTGTACGCATAATGAACGCACCACAGGATATCATTCTGAAGCCGGTTATCACAGAAAGATCTATGGATGACCTTCAGGCAGGAAAGTACACATTCAAGGTTGCTAAGGACGCTAACAAGTCCGAGATCAAAAAGGCTGTTGAAACACTTTTCGGTGTTCAGGTCGCTAAGGTAAACACCCTTAACGTAAGAGGCCGTGCCAAGAGAGTCGGAAGATTCATGGGCAAGACTGCTGACTGGAAAAAGGCTATCATCACTCTTAAAGCAGATTCAAAGACAATCGAATTCTTCGAGGGTATGGTTTGATCATAAGCTGAGTCAGCAAAGTATGGGAGTAATGCTCCCGCAAAAAATGCATTAAAGGAGAAAGTTAAAATGGCTATAAAGACCTATAAGCCTACGACACCTTCGAGACGTCAGATGACTGTAACTGACTACTCACAGCTGTCAAAGGTTGAGCCGGAAAAGAGCCTTCTCGAACCAATGAAGAAAAAGTCGGGAAGAAACAGCTACGGCAGAATAACAGTTCGCCACAGAGGCGGCGGTAACAGAAGAAAGTACCGTGTAATAGATTTCAAAAGAGACAAGGACAACATGATCGCAGTTGTCAAGACTCTTGAATACGATCCGAACAGAAGTGCATTCATCGCTCTCGTTGAATATGAGGACGGCGAAAAGAGATACATCCTTGCTCCTAACGGACTCAAGGTAGGCGACAAGATCGAGTCAGGCTCAGAGGCTGATATCAAGCCGGGCAACGCACTCAAGCTCGCTGACATCCCTGTTGGTACATTTATCCACGCTATCGAGCTTTATCCCGGTAAGGGCGCTCAGCTCGTAAGAAGCGCAGGTAACATGGCACAGCTCATGGGTAAGGAAGATAACTACGCACTCGTAAGACTCCCTTCAGGTGAGATGAGAAAAGTTCCGATAAACAGCAAGGCTGCAATCGGTCAGGTTTCAAACATCGATCACGAAAACGTTAACTTTGGTAAAGCTGGTAGAGTCCGCAATATGGGCTGGAGACCAACTGTAAGAGGTTCTGTCATGAACCCATGCGATCACCCGCACGGTGGTGGTGAAGGTAAATCACCAGTCGGAAGACCAGGCCCTGTTACTCCTTGGGGTAAGCCGGCACTCGGTTATAAGACTCGTAAGACACACAACAGAACTGACAAGTTCATCGTAAAGCGCCGCAACGGCAAGTAATCTGAAAGGAGGAACTGATTAATGAGCAGAAGCATTAAAAAGGGACCTTATGTCCAGGAGGTTCTTCTTAAGAGAGTTGTGGCTATGAACGAGGCAGGCGAAAAGAAGGTTCTCAAGACATGGAGCCGTTCTTCAACAATTTTCCCTGATTTCGTAGGTCACACATTCGCTGTACATGACGGCCGTAAGCACGTACCGGTATATGTTACTGAAGATATGGTAGGACACAAGCTCGGTGAGTTTGCACCTACAAGAACATATAAGGGCCATGCAGGTTCTAAGACATCCAATAACGGTAAGAAATAAGCGGAAGGAGGAGTTTATAAGATGGAAGCAAGAGCTTATTTAAGAAATGCTCGCATATCACCAAGAAAAGTACAGATTGTTCTTGATCTTATCAGAAACAAGCCTGTTGACATCGCTTTGGCTACTTTAGATCTTACTCCTAAGGCTGCAAGTCCTATCGTTTCAAAGCTTGTTAAGTCCGCTATGGCAAATGCTGAGAACAACTTCAGCATGGACAAGGATAATCTCGTAGTTTCTGAGTGTTTCGTAACACCAGGCCCTATAATGAAGAGAATCATGCCAAGAGCTCAGGGCAGAGCATATAGAATTTTAAAGAGAACATCACACATCACAGTTGTTCTTACTGAAAAAGAATAATCCCAAGGAGGTTTGAAAGATGGGCCAGAAAGTTAATCCACACGGTCTCCGTGTCGGCGTAATTAAAGATTGGGATTCTCGCTGGTATGCAAATAAGGCAGATTTCGGCGATACACTTGTTGAGGACTACAATGTTCGTAACTTCATTAAGAAGAGCCTCTATGCTGCAGGTGTTCCGAAAATCGAAATCGAGCGTTTCGCTGATAAAGTAAGAATCCAGATTCACTGTGCAAAGCCCGGTATCGTTATCGGCAGAGGCGGCGCAGAAATTGAGAAGCTCAGATTACAGCTTGAAAAGATGATGAAGAAACAGGTTTTCATCAACATCATGGAAGTTAAGCAGCCTGATATGGACAGCCAGCTCGTTGCAGAAAAGATCGCTCTCGACCTCGAGAACAGAGTTTCTTTCAGACGTGCTATGAAGCAGTCAATCGGCAGAACAATGCGTCTCGGCGCAAAGGGTATCAAGGTTAAGGTATCAGGCAGACTTGCCGGTGCTGAAATCGCAAGAAGCGAAAGCTATCACGAAGGTACAATCCCGCTCCAGACAATCCGTGCAGATATCGACTACGGTTTCGCAGAGGCTGATACAACATACGGAAAGCTCGGCGTAAAGGTTTGGATCTATAAGGGCGAAGTTCTCAAGGGCGATGCTGCTAAGGCTGCTGCTCAGAGAGAAAAGGCTGAGAAGAAGAACGATTCCAGAAACAATGACAGACGTCGTCGTGACGACAAGCGTGACGGCGGAAACAGACGTGGCGGAAACAGAAACTTCAATCGTGATGCTAAAAGAGAAGGAGGTAACCAGTAATGCTGCTTCCAAAGAGAGTTAAATACCGCAGAGTCCACAGAGGACGTCTGAAGGGTAAGGCATACAGAGGAAACGTTGTAACATATGGTGATTTCGGTCTTCAGGCTCTTGAACCGGCTTGGATCACATCCAACCAGATCGAGTCAGCCCGTATCGCTATGACACGTTACATCAAGAGAGGCGGTCAGGTTTGGATCAAGATCTTCCCAGACAAGCCTATCACAGAAAAGCCGGCTGAAACACGAATGGGTTCAGGTAAAGGTTCTCCTGAGTACTGGGTTGCAGTAGTTAAGCCAGGCAGAGTTCTTTTTGAAATCAAGGGCGTTTCTGAAGAAACTGCAAGAGAAGCTATGCGTCTTGCTATGCACAAGCTTCCTATCAAGTGTAAGTTCGTATCAAAAGAGCAGGAGGTTGAGCAGTAATGAAGGCATCAGAAATCAGAGAAATGTCAGTTGATGAGCTCAACGAGAAGCTCACCAGCCTGAAGGAGGAGCTTTTTGCACTCCGCTTCCAGCTGGCAATTAACCAGCTTGATAATACAGCTCGTCTCAAGGCTGTAAAGAAGGATATTGCTCGTGTAAAGACAACTCTGCGTCAGGCAGAGCTTGCTACACAGAAGTAAGAAAGGGAGGATTTAGCTAATGTCTGCTGAAAGAAACCTTAGAAAAACAAGAGTCGGTAAGGTTGTAAGCGATAAGATGGATAAAACCGTCGTAGTTGCTATCGTTGATAACGTTAAACACCCGCTTTATAAGAAGATCATCAAGCGTACCGTTAAGCTCAAGGCTCACGATGAGAACAATGAGTGCAGAATCGGTGACCGTGTTGAGGTCATGGAAACACGTCCGCTTTCCAAGGATAAGAGATGGCGTGTTACCACAATCATCGAAAAGGCTAAGTAATTAATTTTTTGATAGAAGCTTTAAGCTTGAAAGGAGGAACTCGCTGTGATACAGATGCAGACTTATCTTAAAGTCGCTGATAACACAGGCGCAAAGGAGCTTATGTGTATCAGAGTTCTGGGAGGTACACGCAGAAGATATGCTAATATCGGCGATGTAGTAGTTGCTTCCGTTAAGAAAGCAACACCCGGAGGCGTTGTAAAGAAGGGCGATGTTGTAAAGGCAGTTATCGTTCGTTCAGCAAAGGGTCTCAGAAGAGAGGATGGAACATACATCCGTTTCGACGAGAACGCTGCTGTTATTATTAAGGAAGATAAAAATCCAAAGGGAACCCGTATTTTCGGACCAGTTGCTAAGGAGCTCCGTGAAAAGGAATATACAAAGATCCTCAGCCTCGCTCCCGAAGTTCTTTAATGGAGGTGTCATTCGATTATGAGTAAAGTTCATGTAAAAACCGGTGACACTGTAATTCTTCTCACCGGTAAGTACGAAGATAAATTTGACAGCAAGGGCGACAGAAAGACAGGTAAGGTTCTTGAAGTAAGCCCTAAGGAAGATAAGGTTATCGTTGAAGGTATCAACATAATCACAAAGCACGTTAAGCCTACCAGAATGGGCGAGCAGGGCGGTCTTGTAAAGACAGAAGCTCCTGTTTACGCTTCAAAGGTACAGCTTGTATGTCCGAAATGCGGCAAGGCTACAAGAGTCGGCCACGTTATTGAGGACGGCAAAAAGCTCCGCATCTGCAAGAAGTGCGGCAAGTCTTTTGAATAATGTAAAGGAGAAACGACAATGGCAAGATTAAAGGATTATTATCTCAGTGACGTTGCTCCAGCAATGATGAAAAAATTCGGCTACAAGAGCGTAATGCAGATTCCAAAGCTTGACAAGGTTGTTATCAACGTTGGTGCAGGCGAAGCAAAGGATAATGCAAAGGTTATCGACGCTATCATGACAGACCTCGCTGCTATCACAGGTCAGAAGCCAATCGTATGCCGTGCTAAGAAGTCAGTAGCTAACTTCAAGCTCCGTGAAGGAATGCCGATCGGCGTTAAGGTTACTCTCAGAGCTGAAAAGATGTATGAATTTGTTGACAAGCTCTTCAATGTTGCTTTCCCAAGAGTTCGTGACTTCAGAGGAATCAGCGCAAATTCATTCGACGGCAAGGGCAACTACTCAACAGGTATCAAGGAACAGCTTATCTTCCCTGAAATCGAATATGATAAGATCGACAAGGTAAGAGGTATGGATATCAACTTCATCACAACAGCTAATACTGATGAAGAAGCAAGAGAGCTCCTTTCACTTATGGGTGCTCCGTTCATAAGATAATCAGGGAGGAAAAGAAATGGCTAAGAAGGCAATGATCAACAAGCAGCAGAGAACTCCCAAGTATTCCACAAGAGCATATAACAGATGCAAGATTTGTGGCAGACCGCACGCATATCTGAGAAAGTTCGGCATCTGCCGTATCTGCTTCAGAGAGCTCGCACACGACGGTCAGATTCCGGGTGTTAAGAAGGCAAGCTGGTAAAATACGAAAAGGAGGACATCGGCATGCAGATAACTGATACAATCGCTGATCTTTTAACAAGAATTCGCAATGCGAATACTGCAAAGCACGCCACTGTTGACGTTCCCGCTTCAAGAGTTAAGAAGGACATCACACAGATCCTCGTTGATGAGGGTTATGTAAAGAGCTTCCAGCTCATCGAAGACGGTAAGCAGGGTGTTATCAGAATCACATTAAAATATGGTGACAACAAGTCACCTGTTATAACAGGTCTCAGAAGAGTTTCTAAGCCTGGTCTGCGTATCTATTCAAGCTGCGCAGATATGCCAAAGGTAAGAAAAGGCCTTGGCATCGCAATCGTTTCAACTTCAAAGGGAATCGTTACAGACAAGAAAGCAAGAGAGCTTAATGTCGGCGGCGAAGTTCTCGCATACATCTGGTAAGGAGGAAGCTGATATGTCAAGAATCGGTAAAATGCCTATTAGCGTTCCTGCTGGTGTAGAAGTAAAGAATGAAAACAACTGCATTACAGTAAAAGGACCTAAGGGTACACTTACAAAACAGTTCAACACAGAACTCGGCATCAATGTTGAGGCTGGCGTTATCACTGTTACAAGACCAAACGACGATAAGAAGTATCGTTCACTCCACGGTCTTACAAGAACTCTCATCGCTAACATGGTTGAGGGTGTTACAAACGGATATTCAAAGACTCTTGAAATCGAAGGTGTCGGCTACCGTGCTGCAAAGCAGGGCAACAAGCTCAACCTTAACCTCGGTTTCTCACATCCTGTTGTTTTTGAGGATACAGATTCAATCAAGCTTGAAGTTCCTCAGCCAAACAAGATCATCGTAACAGGTATCGACAAGCAGGCTGTAGGTCAGTATGCAGCTGAGATCCGTGAAATGCGTCCGCCTGAGCCGTACAAGGGCAAGGGTATCAGATATGCCGGCGAACATATCATCCGCAAGGAAGGTAAAGCTGGTAAGGGCAAGAAGTAATTAAAAGGAGTACATTGCTATGGTTAAGAAATATGACAGCAATAAGGCAAGATTAAAGAGACACCGCAGAGTTCGTGCTAAGATCTCAGGAACTGCCGAGCGTCCTCGTCTCAATGTGTTCCGTTCAACAAAGCACATCTATGCTCAGCTTATCGATGATGTAAACGGCGTTACTCTTGCTTCTGCATCAAGCATGGATAAGGGCTTTGAGGGTAATGGCGGAAACGTTGAAGGTGCCCGCAAGGTTGGCGAGATGATCGCTAAAAATGCAGCTGATAAGGGTATCAGCGAGGTTGTTTTCGACAGAGGCGGCTACCTCTACCACGGAAGAGTTCAGTCTCTCGCCGAAGGTGCAAGAGAAAACGGCTTAAAGTTCTAAGAGGGAGGTAAAACAATGGCTAATATTGAAACACAGGCTCCTGAGTTTGT
>JAKSQT010000040.1 GCA_024403995.1 Ruminococcus sp. | reverse complement strand
CTTTGGAAAGGGGTTCGGGGAAGAACCTTTCCTCAGAAAGGTTTTCCCCGATAAATAGTACAAACTTCTATATCAGTACCGACCTTAATACAGACGGTCTATATAAGTGCCGAAAAATTAATAAGCGATCTGCTCTGCAATATGGTGGAGCTTTTCGTCGTATGACTTAGTCATTGAGAGAGCTTCCTGAATATCATAGTCAACGATCTTGTTGTCCTTGATAGCAACAACACGATTGCCGATGCCCTGTTCGATAAGCTCAACAGCATAATGACCGAGTCTTGTAGCCTCAACTCTGTCTCTGAGTGTCGGGCTGCCGCCTCTCTGAACGTGACCGAGGATAGTAGATCTTGCCTCGATGCCTGTCTTTTCCTGGAGTGCAGTTGCGATCTCAGCAGAATGACCGATGCCCTCAGCAACGATAACTACGAAATTCTGCTTGCCCTTTGCCTTCTTTTCGAGCATTGTGTTTGCGATCTGGTCGAGGTCGTAAGGTACTTCCTTAGTGATGATGTCAGTAGCACCGCAGGCAATACCTGTATTAACAGCGATGTGACCTGCGCCTCTGCCCATAACCTCAACAACGGAGATTCTGTCATGTGACTGGGATGTATCACGAAGCTTGTCAACAAGCTCCATAGCTGTGTTCATAGCTGTATCGAAACCGATAGTATAGTCTGTGCAGGTGATATCATTGTCGATAGTACCAGGGATACCGATACAGAGCATACCAAGTGATGAAAGGTCAGCAGCACCTCTGAATGAGCCGTCGCCGCCGATTACAACGAGACCTTCAATGCCGAGTTCATCGCACTTAGCCTTAGCCTTCTGAACGCCTTCCATAGTTCTGAATTCAGGGCATCTTGCAGTACAGAGACAAGTACCGCCTCTGTGGATGATATCGGAAACGCTTCTTTCGTCCATCTTTACAACTTCGCCTGTAAGAAGGCCAACATATCCTCTGCGGATACCGTAAACTTCAATGCCCTTGCTGAGAGCTGTTCTTACAACTGCTCTTACAGCGGCATTCATACCCGGAGCGTCGCCGCCGCTTGTTAAAACACCGATTTTTTTAATCATACAAATTCTCCATTCTGCCCAAACGGCAATATTATTAATTACACGGCATATTGCCGTAATGAAATTCCATACTTTATAATTTTACTACTTTATAGAAAAAATGTCAAGCATTTTTCAATAATTACAAATTTTTTACTGTATAAGAGCGATATTCCCCTTTCCGAACATCCTGTTCAGCTCGAAAAACATCTGTTTATTTATATTAAGACTGAGCTTTTTCTTCGGCATTACAGTTTTTTTCAAATCAGCAAGATAATAGCATACCGCAGTATTTCCGAAATATCTGCCGCATAGTTCAGCAAATTCACGGCTCACTGCTGCTTTATCTGACGTAGTTTTTATGCACAGCTTCATATTTGAAACAACATGGTCAAACTCGTTTTCAGCTGCAATCGCACTGCATACCACAGTTATTTTATCATCTTTAGCAGAAATTCTTCCGATTACAAGCAATACTGCATCATCATTCAGCTTTGCACTGTTAAGTGCGAACAAATCAGGAAATACCACGCATTCAAGCTCGCCTGTGCCGTCCGAGACAGTCATGAAGCACATCTTATCACCTTTTTTGGTAATATGCATTTTTTTGTCCGAAACGCTGCACATTATCTTCACATTATCGCCGTCTTTAAGTGAATCAGCATTAACTATACTGCTGATTTTTTTCAGGTGCATAAGCTCTGCGATCCAGCCGTATTCATCAAGCGGACTGCCGCTGAGATACATACCTGCCGCCTCTTTTTCCATTGCAAACAGGCGCTTTCTGTCATATTCCTGTTTATACGGTATACGTATCCCCATATCCTGCGGTTCTGCGGCATCAAGGAAATTGAGCTGTCCTTCAATGACACTTCTCCTGCCCGAACCTGCCATGTCCATGATACTTTCATAGCTTTCAAGCATCTGTCTGCGGTTAAGCCCAAGATCATCAAATGCACCCGCCTTTATCATATTTTCCAGAGCCTTTTTATTAAGTTCCCTGCCGTCAATACGCTCACAGAAGTCCTGCAAGCCTTTGAAACTGCCGTTTGCCGTTCTCTCGTCAATTATTCTTTCCGCAAGTCCAACGCCTGTATTCTTGATGGCAAGCAACCCGAAATACATACGATTTTCTGTGCAGGTAAAGCATTTTCCGCTTCTGTTGATATCAGGCGGCATGACCATTATCCCATTGTCACGGCACGATGATATATATTCTGCAAGCTTGTCGCTGCTGCCCATGACACTGGACATAAGCGCCGCCATATAAATGCCCCTGTAATGGCATTTCAGATAAGCTGTCTGGTATGCAAGATAAGCATAAGCCGCCGCATGGGATTTATTGAAAGCATAAGATGCAAAGCTTATCATTTCGTCAAATATCTCGTTTGCCGTCTTTTCGGGAACGCCCTTTTCCACAGCGCCGCTGACAAAGCTCTCACGCTCTTTCAGCATGACATCGTGCTTTTTCTTAGCCATTGCACGGCGGACGATATCTGCATGGCCGTATGAATATCCTGCCAGCTTCCTGCATATCTCCATGACCTGTTCCTGATAGACCATACATCCATAGGTATCCGCAAGAATACTTTCAAGAACAGGGTGCTTATACTGTATTTTGTCAGGGTGATTCTTGTTTTCGATGTAGACAGGGATAGATTTCATAGGTCCGGGACGATAAAGCGAAAGGATAACTATAAGATCCTCCAGACGTTCAGGACGAAGTTCCATAAGTCTTGCGGTCATTCCCTCGCTTTCAAGCTGAAAAACGCCGCTTGTATCGCCTGCCGACAGCATTTCGTATACTGCCCTGTCGTCAACGGGAATGTCATTTATATTGAAATCAGGCTGTGTTTTGTGTATCTCTGCGACTGCATCACGTATCATAGTCAGGTTGCGAAGTCCGAGAAAGTCCATTTTCAGCAGTCCGAGCGACTCAAGAACCGTCATGGTATACTGGGTCACTACCGTATCATCGTTCTTCTGTAGAGGCACAAGGTCATTCAGCGGAACAGCCGAAATTACAACACCTGCGGCATGAGTGGAAGCGTGTCTCGGCATTCCCTCAAGCCGTTTTGCCATATCAATGAGACGTTTCACATTTCTGTCCGACTTGTACATCTGCTGGAGTTCATCGCTCTCCCTGAGTGCATCATCAAGAGTATTTTTGAAGTCTATGAGTTTCGCCGCCTTGTCGCACAGAGCATACGGCACGTTCATGACACGTCCGACATCACGCACAGCCGCCCTTGCTTTCAGGGTATCGAATGCGATTATTTCCGACACATAATCCTTGCCGTATTTCCGTACAACATAGTCCTTGACACTCTGCCGTCCCTCGATGCAGAAATCAATATCGAAGTCAGGCATACTGACTCTTTCAGGATTCAGGAAACGTTCAAAAAGCAGATTGAATTTTATAGGATCAATGCCCGTTATGCCTATGCAGTATGCACACAGGCTGCCTGCGCCCGAACCACGTCCGGGACCGACAGGAACGCCGTGTTCACGGGCATATCTGATAAAATCCCATACAATAAGGAAATAGTCCGTATACCCCATGCGGATTATAACAGACAGTTCATATTCAAGTCTTTCACGGACATTCTGCGGCGGTTCTTTGCCGTATTTCTCATACATACCATCGCTGCACAGCTTACGGAAATACTCGGTATTGTCCGAAACACCGTCAATTGTGAACTTTGGCAGTCTGATATTTCCGAATTCAAATTCAACATTGCATCTTTCGGCGATTGCGGCTGTATTTCTTACAGCATCTTCATGACCGCTGAAAAGCTGTGCCATTTCTTCTGTTGATTTCACATAGAATTCGTCTGTCTCAAAGCTCATTCCGTCAGACTCACCGAGAATTTTTCCCGTCTGTATGCAGAGCAGTACCTCCTGCATTTCCGAGTCCTCACGGCTTATATAATGGCAGTCATTTGTGGCGGCAAGAGGTATTCCTGTCTCAGCCGAAAGCTTATAAAGAAGCGGCAGTATCTTCTTTTCATTTGTGATATTATGGTTCTGCACCTCGATGAAATAGTTGTCCGCCCCGAAAAGCTCCCGATATTCAAGAGCTTTTTTCTTTGCCTCGTCATAGTCACCTTCTGCTAAAAGACGTGCTGTCTCACCAACTATACAGCCTGAAAGACAGATAAGTCCGCTGTGATATTTTTCGAGCAGTTCCCTGTCAACTCTCGGCTTATTGTAAAAGCCCTCGGTATTCGCAAGAGAAACAAGCTTGACAAGATTCCGGTATCCCTCGTTGTTCTCGCAGAGCAGAACGAGATGATACGGCGAACTGTCAAGCTTGGGTTCCCTGTCATTGCGTGTACGCCTTGCGACATACACCTCACAGCCGATAATTGGTTTTATTCCCTGTTTTTTTGCCTCATTCCAGAACTCTACCGCCGCATACATATTACCGTGATCGGTAACGGCAGCGGCAGTCTGTCCAAGCTCCTTAACACGCTCCACAAGGCTTTTTATGCGGCAGGCTCCGTCAAGCAGACTGTATTCCGTATGCACATGAAGATGTACAAAATCACTTGTTTTCACCTGATGCACCTCTGTTTCTGATGGATTCGGCGATCTGGGCAATTTTTCTGAAACGGTGGTTTACTCCTGAACGGCTTATCGGCTCAGAAAGGCTCTCACCTATTTCCTGCAAGCTCATATCGACGTTTTCAAGTCTCAGCTCCGCAAGTTCCTTCAGCTCGTCGGACAGGCTGTCAAGACCATCGGTATCGGCAATAAGCTGGATATCATTTATCTGTCTGACAGCCGCATTCACGACCTTGTCGATATTTGCCGTATCGCAGTTTGCACGTCGGTTTGCCCTGTTGCGAACGTCCTTGAATATCTTGACGTTCATTATTTCCAATGTGGACTGCTGTGCGCCTATAAAAGTGAGCGTATCCTCAATAGACTCGCTGCCCTTGATATAGACCACAGGCTGACCACGGCGGATAACGCTTTTTGCCGTAACACCGATATCTCCGAGAAGCGTGATGAGCTGTGCGGCAAGTCCCTCCTCGGGGACGGTAAACTCCATGTGATACTCCTTTGAAGGATCATTGACGCTTCCGCAGGCAAGAAATACTCCTGCTGTAAAAACTCCGAGACTATTGGTAGCAATAATCTCGGAATCAATAAGTCTTTCCGTTTCAGAAAAGCGGTATTTTGAGTACACCATATCTGTCACTGCTGTATCATTTATCTCATAGATATAGAGGACTGCGCCGCTTTTCCGGATATGTTCACGGCACTTTATCTCCTGCCTGAAAACCGCATTGAACAGCTTTCCGAACTGCTCTGCGGCAATGCTGCTCTCAGTCTGGAAGCATATCTGCTCTCTTGAAAGAGTACGCCCGAAAAGCAGCATTCCATAGAGGCAGGCAAAGCGTTTGTCCTTATCGCTTATATATGTGCATATCTCCTCTCTGACTCCGTTAGAGAAAGACATTTCTGTTCACTCCTTGTTCAGAACTTTTTGTCTTTTGTAATATCACGATGATATTTCTGAACCTTGTAATTCATTTTAACAAGGTGTTCGGTCATAAGCTCGGCAAAAGTAATTGAGCGATGCTTTCCGCCTGTACAGCCAAATGCAATAACAAGCTGACTTTTGCCCTCCTTAACGTAAAGCGGGATGAGAAAATCCACAAGATCGCAGAGCTTTTCAAAGAGTGTCTGCGACTCCTCAAAACCCATAACATAATCTCTCACACAGTTCTCAAGCCCTGTATGGTTTTTCAGTTCAGGGATATAGAACGGATTCGGCAGGCATCTCACATCGAAAACAAGGTCTGATTCCGTAGAAACGCCGTATTTATAACCGAATGACATAATTTTTATTGTTAGTGAGTCGGATTTTCTTTCAAGGAAGATGCTCTTTATCTGTTCTTTCAGTTCAGTGGCACTCAGATTTGAAGTCTCGACATAGAAATCTGCAATTTCACGGAGCTGTGAAAGCTGATTCCACTCATATTTGATAGCATCGTGCATATTTCCGCCGAATTTCTCATCAAGAGGGTGTTTTCTGCGGGTCTCCTTGTATCGCTTTATGAGCACCTCATCGCTTGCCTCAATGAACAGTACCTTTACCTGAACGTCCTTGTTTGATTTAAGAAGCTGCCATGAATGGAAGATCTCGGCAAACATATCGCCTGATCTGATATCAACGGCAACTGCGATCTTCTGAATGCCATTCTCGGACTGACGGCAGAGGTCAACGAACTGAGTTATGAGCTTTGGAGGGATATTATCGATACAATAATAGCCTATATCCTCCATAACGTCCATAACGCTTGATTTTCCAGAGCCTGACATTCCTGTAACTATTAATAGCTCCATACAATAACTCCTTTTTTCATGTACATCCGCTGCATTACTTCAGGATAACAGGTTCAAGTTCAAGCACATAGCCTGTTTTCTCCTGAACTATATTTTTCACTTTTTCACATAATTCAATAACATCAGCACAGGTCGCATACCCCTTATTTATAACGAAACCGCTGTGTTTTTCACTTACCATTGCGCCGCCGACGGTCATTCCTTTAAGACCGCACTGATCTATCAGGAGAGATGCATAGCTGCCCTCCGGACGCTTGAATGTACTTCCTGCGCTCGGATATTCAAGCGGCTGCTTAGAGCTTCTCTTGTTCATGCATTCGTTCATAGCCGTCTTTATATCGTCAGAGCTGCCCTTGTTCAGTTTCATTTCAACAGAAGTGATGACCTGTTTTGTTTCAGAAAATATGCTGTGGCGGTATGAAAGATCCATATCCTCAGCATTAATGGTTTTTATCTCAAAATTTTCATCAATATACTCGGCAGATACGACTATATCCTTCATTTCGCTGCCGTAAGCGCCTGCATTCATAAACAGACCGCCGCCGACAGTTCCCGGAATACCGAAAAGGTTCTCCATACCCGAAAGTCCCTCCTGCTGAGCACGTACACAAGCAGCGGCAAGAAGTGTTCCTGCCTCGCAGCGCATAGTCTCGCCGTCAACGGATATCTGTGCAAAATCTCCGCCGAAAAGGAGTATAACGCCGTCAAATCCTTCATCAGGCACAAGGACATTGCTGCCCCTGCCGAGAATGCCGTATTTCACGTTATTTACGGATAGATATTTCATAAGCTCTGCGGCAGATGATGCAGAATTTACGCTTATCAAAGCTCTGCACTTTCCGCCGAAACGAAATGTGACATATTCACTCAGCGGACACTCAGGCGTTATCTTGCAGCCGAGTTTTCCGCAAAGTTCTGTCAGTTCACTGATATTGATCATATTTGCCCCCATAGGTTGAGAAGTGTGCTCCTCAGAAAGTTTCATAGTCACGGACGATCTCCTTAGCCTCTGTTTCCATTCCGAGGCGGTTAAGGAGTTCTCTTGCGGCGTTATAGCCCATTTTCTTCTGTCTGTTGTTCATTGCGGCAACTTCGAGAATAACAGCAAGGTTACGTCCCGGTTTTACAGGAATAGTCAGTGACGGCACTTTTACGCCGAGAATTGACACATATTCCGTATCAACACCCATTCTGTCGTATACCTTTTCGGAATTCCACTGTTCAAGCTCAACAACAAGGTCAAGCTTTTCGGTCGTCTTTACAGCACCGATACCGAAAAGTCTGCGGGCATTGATAATGCCTATGCCACGCAGTTCGAGGAAGTGTCGGATATTATCGGGTGAGCTTCCGACAAGGCTGATATTTGATACCTTGCGTATCTCGACCGCATCGTCGGCAACAAGTCTGTGGCCACGCTTTACAAGCTCGATGGCAGTCTCACTCTTACCAACGCCGCTTTCACCTGTGATGAAAACGCCTTCGCCGTAGATCTCGATAAGAACGCCGTGACGTGTGATTCTCGGTGCAAGAGTAAGATTGAGGAATGCTATAAGACCTGACATGAAATTCGACGTACTTTCCTTGCTTCTTAAAAGCGGAATTTCATATTCCTTGGCAAGTTCGAGCATTTCTGCGAAATAAGGAAGTTCTCTTGTGATGATGAGTGCCGGGATACGCTGTGAAAACAGAAGCTGAAGTCTTTCACGCCTTGTTTTTTCATCGATGGTCGAAAGATAAGCGAACTCCATCTTTCCGATGATCTGGATACGCTCAGGGTTGAAGTACTCATAGAAGCCCATGAGCTGGAGTCCGGGTCTGTTTACATCGTTTTCATCGACCATGATCTCACTTGCGTCTTTGTGGATGTATATCACTTCAAGCTTGAATTCGTCGATAAGACGCTGAAGTGATACCTGAAAATTGTCTGCCATAATTCTCCTCCATTCTCTTGGCAGTGCCGTACATTACGGCATCTGTACCGTTATTTGCCGCACTTTTGACTATATGCGTTCAGGTTATTATGTATGAATTTATATTGTGTTCCGCAAGAATATCTATCGCCTTGTCTATATCGGACTGATTGTAATTCTGTGCGGTGATCTTTGCAACTACGTTCAGACCGCTTACGCTGTCCGAAACAAGGTCAAGCATTTTGCTGACGTTTTCTGCAGCTGTTCCGCTGAATTCATAGACTGTATCTCCTGTGAAAACACCGAAGCGTATCTTGTCGAGGTCGATGGTAAGCACAACGGTATTGACTTTAAGAAGCATAGGCTGCATTATCTCGCATTTTCCGCTGAGGATATCCGCTGCCGAAACTTCAAGCAGCATTGTCGAGCCTTTGCCGGTGATATTATCATAGAATGTATTTGCGGCAGATGTGAGCGTCATATAGCGGTCTGCGCTTACAACGCTGTCGCCGATAAGTTCAATATCCGAGTCACGGAATTCGGGAAAAATGAAATCACTGCATACGACCTTGCTGAATCCCGAACCCGATATCTCGTTAATAATGTTGATATTGTATGAAACTGCGGTCTGGGAAAACGGCGATATCCACGGCTTGCCGCCCGATTCAGGTGTATTGTCGAGCCACTGGGTACCGTCAGCCGCAAAGGTGTAGCCGATATCATGGAATGTAGCCGGTGTGATATTGTCGTCAAAAATGCTGACGAGAGCCATAGGCTTATACCCCTGCTGGATAATAGCTGAGGCTATCTCGCCGAGCGGCATTTCGCACACTACCGCACCCGAATGAACAGCGGTAAAATCGTTGCTCATATAGTATATTCTGCCGCCGCTTGCTTTCAGCGGAACTTCAACGTATTCAATAGGCTTATCCTCCGGAATGCGTTTCAGTGCAGCTTTAAGGATATCCCTGTTGACCATGTCATTGACCGTAAGGGCATAACCGCATATCGGTTCAAGCGCTGAATTATCAAGTCCGCTGTCAGCCTCGCCGTTAAGAGGATTATTGTCCTCATCGGTCACAGGCTGTGTAACCATTGTTGTAGGCTGCGGTACATCGCTGTCACCTGTTTTTTTCGAGTATTTCAGCAAAGGCCCGGCGACACTGTAGCCGAGAAAGCCTATACCGCCTACAAGAAGAAGCGTAAGTCCAACAGAAAATGCCTTGCCGACGGGACTTTTGCCGTAGTAATTCTTTTCCTTGGTCTTATATATCTTCCTTCCTTTGTTCTTGAATCTCATTTATATCTCTCCTAAAAATGTAAGCTTGCCAATAACGCACAAAAGTGTGCAGTTGTCTTAATTAAGTGCATAAACTGCCATTGAAATAATACCGAGGTATATCAGCATGGCAGGAAATCCCCTGAATGATTCGGGAACTTTTTCCGAGGTGAGCTTTCTGTATGCAGCCGCAAGTATGAGCGCCGCAATTATAAAGCCGATGCCTGCCTCAATGCCTCCGCCGAGGTAACACAGGACATCTCTTGTTCTGTGGAGGTCGGCAGCACGTCCGCTGACCGTGAAAAGAGTACCCATAACTGCACAGTTGAATGCCGATATGTGTATGTATTTTTTATACTTCCTGAATTTTGCGCTGCCCATGAAATAGAGCACTGTCAGGAATCCTGCATAGAGAATGCCGACAATTACGGTGTAGCAGATAAGCGACACATAATTCTTCATCGGTCTTGGCAGGATATTGTCTATTCCCCACGCTCCCAGTGAGCCGATAGTGGTGAAAAGGGTGATAGTTACAGCCGTCCTCACGAGGTCCTTTCGGCTTGCGGCGGCGGCAAAAAGCGTACTTGTGCCGAGAGCCTGCGAAAAAATGAGGTTTGCGGCAAGAAGTGCTATCAAATCATTTACGAGAAACATCCGTTCTGCTCCTTTATCAGGACATATTCCTGTTTTTTGCACGGAATGCCGATCTTATGCAGCGGTAAACGCCGCACATCAGACCGAGGAAAATAAATCCTCCGAAAGGCTTTCCGAGGCCGCTTATAAGTGTATCTATGCTGACGATTCTGCTGTTTATCGTGCCGTATGCGAAAAGCTCACGGACAAATCCGGTTATCAGCATAACAGCGTCAAATCCCAGAATATAGAACACAAGAGAGCCGATCATTCTGCTGCGTTTCATACGGTAAAATTTAGCCTCGCTCTGGAGTACAATAAGCGAATTTACGGCAAGAAGCGGATAATATATGCCGATACGTTCAATTGACTCGGGATAAAATCCCTCTGCTGCAAATCTCACAGGGATATATACCAGTGAGGATATTGCCGCATAGATGATGATTCTTGCTGTATACGGCAGTTTTTTTGGCACGAATGAGCCGATCAGCATTGAAATGAAGGTGATCGAAGTGAATGCAAAAATGAGTGCAAGTGCATTTTTCAGCGTATCTCCGCATATTATAACAGGAGATATCATCATGAGTGACGACAGAACCATATTGTCCCCGAGAATCCCGTCAAATACTGAATTTCTGGTATTTTTCACCGTGCCGCCTCCTCTTTTGCCTGTTCCTTTTCAGCCTGTTCTATCTTATGTTCGAGCATACGGAAGCCCATTGCGGCAGGTGTGAAAAGGACTGTAGCTAAAACAATGGTATTCTCTTGTGCAGTGGTAATGATAAGAATGTATGATGCCACTGCGATAAAGAATCCATAAAAGAATGCATAATAGCTTTTCTTCGGAGCAGTTCTCCTGTCGGAAACTATGTATATTGCGGCAAAAAGCACCATATTGGTCACAAGTGAATATTTTACAGAATCACTGCGGTCAGCGATCATCGGCGTGATGAAAGCAAACACAGCCGTGCCCGATATCGTACCAATAAATGCACCTGCCGAAATATCCTTTCTGAAAATGAGCATTGCGGCAGCGATAACGAGCAGCATGATGCTGACAGCACCGCACGGGCCGCTGAAATTGCCCATAAGTATCTCAAAGTCGCTGTATTCCATCTTTCCGGTCATATTGAACGTATGTGAAGCCGATACAACGAGATCCTTAGCCTTTTCAGCAATTCCTGTATGAGCATGGGGAGACGGATACATGAGCAGTTCCCTTCCCCATGAAGTAAGCGTAAAAACATAAGCCGCAGCCGCAGGGGAAAATATCATGTTTCTTCTGCCGCCGAAAACGTTCTTTGCGACAACCGAACCGAATAATACCGCAAGAAAAGCGATCTTATAATCCATGACCGCCGGAAACATCAGGGCGATTATCAGCGCATCGGAAGTACACATCAGGTCATCTGCGGTAAATTCCCTGTGCATTAGCCTGAGAGCCGCAAATTCAGCCGCAAGTCCCGTAAATATACATACCGCAGCCATAACGGCAAAATGCACGCCGTAATAGAAAAAAGCCATGAGTGCAAGCGGCAGGAGCGTTATCATTTCATCAAGCCAGATTCGGCTTTCCTTCTTCTGATTCATACGGAAGGAGTGACCTCCTTTAATTTTGCGGCAGCCTCAGCCATGTCAGCCGCCTTGAAAAGATAGCTGCCGGAAACGAGGATATTTGCGCCTGCATTTATCACGATCGGCGCAGTTTCGGCATTTATTCCGCCATCCACCTGAACATCGGCAGCAAGTCCGAGTTCGGTTATCTTACTGCGTATCTGCCTTACCTTATCAGCAGTTTCAGGGATAAAGCTCTGTCCGCCGAATCCCGGTTCAACGGTCATAACGAGAACCATATCCACATACGGCAGGAATTCAAAAACAGCTTCGGCAGGAGTTGCAGGCTTTATTGAAACGGCAGCCTTTGCTCCGCATTTTTTTATTGCATCTATTGTTTCCATAACATCGCTCTGGCTCTCAATATGAAAAGTTATCATATCAGCGCCGCATTCAGCAAAGCGTGGTACATATTTCAGAGGATCCGTAATCATGAGGTGCACATCAAGGAACATACCCGTAGTCTTGTTGACAGCCTCCAGAATGGGCAGACCGTAGGTGATATTGTTCACGAACACGCCGTCCATAACATCGAAATGCAGCATATCTATGCCGCTCATTTCAAGTTTTCTTATTTCGCTTTCGAGGTTGAGCATATCTGCGCTCAGCACAGAAGCAGAAACCAAATTTTTCAATGTATCACTTCTTCCAGACTATTAAGAGCCGAATTGACTCTCATATTTTCATACACTATTATTATATAATATTTATTCCAATACGTCAATATAATTTTATTCTTTTTTTCTTTTATCTAATAGAATATTTTCTGCCATGTATTCTGTCAGATTATTCAAAT
The DNA here is from genome assembly GCA_024403995.1 of Ruminococcus sp. Classification (GTDB taxonomy): domain Bacteria; phylum Bacillota; class Clostridia; order Oscillospirales; family Ruminococcaceae; genus Ruminococcus. The sequence goes on along the minus strand of JAKSQT010000040.1, from coordinate 9,880 downwards.
ATGCGCATTGTTTATGGTTGTTATTATATATATGTCTGAAAACAGGCATGATTTCGCAAATATACAAGATAATATATGTTATTATATAAACAAAAATTATAGCTATCGCTCCGCCAATTAAGGCAACACCGCACAAAGCACGTCTGACGACTTTGTACGGTATTGCCTTAAGATTTAGTTGGTAGAGCAATATGAAACAAAAACAGGGGCAGAAATTCTGTCCCTGACAGCGTGTCAAAAAACTTATTTGGGGACGTCGAGGACGCCGTCCCCTACAAATGCATTAACGAAGAATAGCTGAATTGTAGGGGCTGGCGTCCTCGACAGCCCTTGCTTAACGAAATAATTTCGACTTTTTCAACAGACTGACAGGGGCAGAAATTCTGTCCCTGAAATAAACAGTATTATTTTTTGAACAATGCCGAAGAAAAAGCGATAAGCTGCTCCATATCAAGCTGTTCGATGCGTGCGGTCTGAGGCAGTCCCACGCCTTCAAGAGCAGAATACACTGTTTCCTTATCGATTCCCATGAGTGACGAAAGTGCATTTGCAACGGTTTTTCTGCGCTGTGAGAAGCCGCTTTTTACCACTTTGAAGAAAAATTTCTCCTCATCCGCCTCAAGTCTGTGACTGCTGTTCAGGTCAATACGAATGACCGCAGAATCCACATTTGGCGCAGGCATGAAGCTGCCACGTGAAACGTTGAAAAGCTGTTTCACTGTACCGTAGTAATTAACTCCGACCGTGATAGCGCCTGACTCCCTCGTGCCGACCTTTGCACAAAGACGCTGTGCCGCCTCACGCTGAACCATGACCGTTATCGACTCTATCGGCAGTCTGCTTTCAAGCAGCAGCATAATGACAGGCGATGTGATGTAATACGGAAGATTTGCACAGACAGCCGCACGGAGTCCGCCAAATTCCTCTTGAATGATCTTATTAAGGTCACATTTCATGACATCTTCGTTGAAAATTTTAACGTTGTCAAAATCAGCAAGAGTCTCCTCCAGAATTGGGAGCAATCTCGTGTCTATCTCAACAGCGCAGACCTTTTCCGCACGTCTGGCAAGCTCTGCGGTGAGAACGCCGATGCCCGTGCCTATCTCGATAATGCCGAATCCCTCGCCTGCATTGCCCATTTCGGCTATTTTAGGGCAGATATCGGGATTTATAATAAAATTCTGTCCCAGTCCCTTCGAGAAACTGAAACCGTGACGGCTCAGAATGTCCTTTACCGTACCAATATTTGTTAAATTCATTTACTTCTCCTTAAACTTTATGCCGCTGTTTTTCTGAAAACTCCTTCTGTTTCGCATTGTTGAGCTTGTCCATGTCATTTACAAGATAGTCCGCCGACCTGAACGCCCTCTGGAAGTCGGTATCCTTGAAATATACCTTGATATCGACAAATTCGCCGTCGATATCCAAGTCTACGCTTTCGATCTGTCTGCCCTGAAATTTTTTGCCGATATGTTCGAGATACTTGTCGATTTCTGCCCTTGTCATTTCTCCGCCTGTAACATTAATTTTCATAGACTTCCTCCTTTTAGGCAATACTGCACAAATGGCATCATACAGCTTTGTGTGGTTTCGCCTATAAACTTCTGAGATTTTCGATTACTTTTTCAGCACATTTCATTCCGTCGGCTGCGGCAGAAACAATTCCACCCGCATATCCTGCACCCTCACCGCACGGAAAAAGCCCGCCAAGCGAAAGTGACTGCAAATCCTCTCCCCTGTTTATACGCACGGGAGAACTGCTTCGGCTCTCAACGCCTGTAATGACCGCATCAGGCGAATCAAAGCCTTTTATCTTCTTGCCCATTTCGGGCAGTCCAAGCCTTATTGAACGGCACACGAAATCGGGAAGATATTCATTTATATCGGCAAATTTCGTATTCGGCGTGTATGACGGTCTGACCTTGCCGAAACAATCAGCCGTTCTGCCGTCAAGCAAAGCACCGACGGTATTCACAGGCGCAGAATAATCCGAACCGCCTGCGATAAAGGCTTTTTCCTCGATATCACGCTGAAAATACATTCCCGCAAGAGGATGACTGCTTCCGTAATCTTCCGTATTTACTCCCACAAGCAGTGCGCTGTTGGAATTTTCGGCATCACGGGCAAAACAGCTCATGCCGTTCACTGCAAGCCTGCCTTGTTCAGATGATGCTGCAACTACCTCGCCGCCGGGACACATACAGAATGTATAAAGCGTCCTGCCGTCAGGAAGATGCACTGCAAGCTTATAATCAGCGGCTTTCAGGGCATGATGACCTGCAAAATCGCCGTACATAGCCTTGTCTATATCAGTGCGGAGGTGCTCTATACGGACTCCGACCGCAAAATTTTTCTGAGAAAGTTCAATTTTTTTCTCATAGAGCATCTCAAAAACGTCACGGGCACTGTGACCTGTGGCAAGTATAACATTGTGTGTATCGATGGTATGACTGCCGTTGCCATCGGTATATACCACCTGTGTGATATGCCCGTTTTCGGCTGTATATCCACAGAATTTCGAGTTGAACCTTACCTCTCCGCCGAGACTTTTCACACGTTCACGCAGATTTTTCACCGCAGTCCTCAGCTTATCCGTACCGATATGCGGCTTTGCAAGATAACGTATCTCATCAGGAGCGCCGAATTCCGCAAACTTCTCCAGTATCCAGCCGATACGCCTGTCACTTATGCCTGTATTCAGCTTGCCGTCGGAAAACGTACCTGCGCCGCCCTCGCCGAACTGAATATTGCATTCCGTATCGAGAATGCCGTTTTTTCTGAATTCTTCAACAGCCTTACAGCGTGAATCAACATCGCCGCCACGCTCCAGAACGATGGGATCTGCGCCTGACATGGCAAGAACGAGTGCCGCAAACATTCCGGCAGGTCCGAACCCGACAATTACAGGGCGTTCGCAGTTCGACGGCACGGCATTGACAATATACGGCTCATTTTTCACGGATACGGCATTTTTCAGCGTTTTCAGCAGTTTTTCCTCGCCTTTTGCCTCGATATCGAGTGAAATTATGAAGTGAACGTCCGTTTTTTTACGTGCATCAACTGATTTTTTTGAAAGTCTGACTGATTTTATCCTGTCCTGCGGAATTTTCAGTTTGCCTGCCGCAAGTGCCTTTAAATCGGAAAAATCAGCATCGAGCGATACCCTGATACCGCTTACTCTTATCATCTGACCGCTCCTTTCAGTGTTTCAGCGCAGTTTCTTCCTGCCCATATTCCTGACGACCATGCCCACTGCAGGTTATACCCGCCGCAGTCACCGCAGACATCAAGAATCTCGCCGCAGAAGTATATCCCGTGGTGAAGCCTGGATTCAAGCGTTTTTTCAACACATTCGCTGACAATTCCGCCCATAGTCACCTGTGCATTCTGCCACGGCGAACAGCCTGTGACCTCAAATTCAAGATTTTTTATTGTATGGGCAAGTTTTTCAGCATCACTTCGTTTAAGTGCCGAAATTTTCACGTTCATGCTTTTCTGTATGCTTTTTTTAACAATAAACTGTGCGAGATTTTTAACAAAAATACCTGTCAGCAGTTCCTCAACGGGATAATCCCCACGCTGACGGAACACTGTACCGAAAAGGTAATCCGCAAGTTTTTTCTCGTCATACTGCGGAAAAAGATCAGCCGAAAGAATCATTTTCCCCTCGTACTGCTGGAACAGGTAGGCAAGATTGAACACGCAGATACCCGAAATATTGTTCTCATTGAACTGTATCTCACCGCTTTCGGTTCGGATGGTCTTTCCGCCGCAGACAGCCGAAATACTGCCCTTCACACGCACTCCCTTCAATCCCCTGACACTCTCGGCAGGCACTTTCAGTGGAGCGACCGCAGGGCATATCTTAGAGCATTTATAGCCCATATCCTTCAATATCCTGAGCATACCGCCGTCCGTACCGAACGCAGGGCCGGCATATCCGCCGCAGGCAATTATAGTACGCCTGCAATAGATCTCGCCGTTTTTGGAAAGCAGTTTCAGACATTTTTTCTCCTGAACTATCTCAGTCACCTCAAAATCGCATCTTTCCTCAATGCCAAGCGACTCGGTTTTCAGCCTTATGGCACTAAGAACGGTATTTGCGCTGTTGCTTCTCGGATACAGACCGCCGTTTCTGCCCTCGCTGCCAGTCATGCAGAGAACTCCGTAAACATCGCTGAAATACTCATCTCCACGGGGCGTATTTCCGATGATCTCCATTACATTGAATGAACCGTGATAATTTTTTTCAGAGATGTCCACATTGCTGAGATTGCATTTTCCGTTGCCTGTTGCGGCAATTTTTTTGCCTGAACGGAACATTTTTTCGAGGATTATCACGCTTGACTGCGGACAGGTCATTTTAGCGGAAACAGCCGCCGCAAAGCCCGAAGCTCCTCCGCCTATCACTGCTATATCATACATATTTTCTCACTCCTGAGACGGTTTTAATTCTATTATATCAACTTCAGGGCGGTTATTGAAACGCACAGGCAGAGGTGAAAGTCCGATTCCAGCCGAAATGAACATTCCGCCGCCGTCATATTCAAAATATCCCTTGTCATAAATTTTCATATCGGGGAATCTTAGCTGCGGCATCCACATATGAGTAGCCGGATCATAGAATGAACCGCCGCCGAATGGGAGCTGCGCCATATTTCCGTGGGTATCGCCGCATATCGTAAGGTCAGCGCCGAACTGTGCAAAGCTGTCGTAATTCGGTATATGTGCAAGCAGAATATTATAGCTGTCAGGGTAATTGACGAATGCATTTGAAACGCTGAACGTATCGCTGTAATAAACATTGTCGATGCCCATAAGATGTATTTTCACGCCGTTAATACCGAATGTTTCCTCGGCATAATTCATGCAGTGCGCTCCCAGCGACTTCATTGATTCGACATAATCCTTGTCATCACAGTCATGGTCACCGGTTATAAAATAAACAGCAAAGCCCTGTTCTACGAGATTTTTCGTCATTTCGACAGGTTCTTTGCGTGACTCCTTAGTGCTGAGGCTCGAAAACATATCTCCGAGAATCAGCACGGCATCAGGATTTTCCTCAACCACTGTATCAACAATGGAATCGCATGAAACGCCGCCGCAGTCAACGTGCAGATCGGATATCACCGCCAATTTCACATCAGCGGTAATTTTAGGTGATTTCAACTCCAGATCTACAACTTTAAGCGTAAAATTATTGAACCACCACACAACAAGCAGAACAAGTATGATTTTAAGTATTGTGTGTTTTTTCTTTGCATTTTTCTGAGGAGCATTCTGCACAGGCTGAGTGCTGTTTGCAGACGGCTTTTTTTTATGCTTAATTATGCGAATTTTTCTCATCAGTCTTATCCTTCATATGCACGTCAAGCTGCGGAAACGGAATCTGAATGCCGTTCTCCTCAAAAGCTTTTTTAACATTTTCAAGCATATTGTAACGTGCCGTATAATAGTCATCATTTTTCACCCAGACAAGCGTATCTATCGAAAGCGAACTTTCGTTGTGAGCACCAATTCTTACCATCGGTGCAGGCTCTTTGAGAATAAGTCCGTCAGCGCAGATGACCTCAAGAACAGCCGCACGGGCTTTGTCAAAATCGGCACTGTAGCTTATCTGGAACTGGAGGTCGATACGTCTTGTGGGCGTTTCGGTATAGTTGATTATTTTTGCATCGGACACCTTTCCGTTCGGGATAGAGACCGTTTTGCCGTCAAAGGTGGTGATTTTTGTGTAAAGAATACCTATTGTGGAAACTTTTCCAAGTGAACCGTCTACTTCAATGAGGTCACCTGCCGAAAAAGGCTTTGAAAAGAGGATTATGAAGCCTCCGCACAGGTTTGAAAGACAATTCTGGAGTGCAAGACTGACTGCAAGACCTGCCGCACCGAGAATAGTGATGATGGACGACATCGGAACTTTCAGCACCGAAAGCGCCATGATAACGACAACTATATAAAGAAGCACACGGACAAGAGACACAAGGAAGTGACCGGCCGCATTGTCTATATTTGAGCGTGAAACAGCCTTTCCGGTGAGCTTGGTTATGAATTTTGCAGCAAGTATTCCGAGTACAAGGACAATAACTGCAACGATAATGGACGGAAGCGCATCTTTTACATATGCAGCCGCAGTCTCAAGGAAACCCTCGGCTTTTTCGACTTTATCATAAAGACTGTCTGCTGAATCAGCGGAAACGGTTCTGCCGTTATTCAGAAAATTCATCACAGCAGCAAAATCTGTCAAATTTATCAGCTCCTAAAACAAACATAATGGCTCAAACAGCCTATTGGGCATCTCTCCCCCCTTCTGAGAAAAAGCAGCTATGCACAGCATCTGCTGCGTCAAACCCTCTCGTAGTGCGAAAGCACGCCTTCGAGGTCTTTCCTTGCATCTACTGCACCTACCTGTTTTTTCTTAGGCAACACCGCACAAAGAGTGTGCAGCAGAAACGCAGTTAGATTTTTCGTCAGATTGCATAGAAATTTCGCAGGCATACTGTCGTATGTCAAGGAATTTCTGTGTAATATGACGGAAAAGATACAAGTTTATGACGTACAAAGTCGTCAGACGTGCTTTGTGCGGTGTTGCCCTTACTCAAAATGGGTTTTTAGAGATGCCCTATTGAATAATTATAGCACATTACACGCAAAAGGTCAATTGCCGCAGAGAAAAAATCGCTGTGATACAAGAACTTGTCCGCTTATTGTCAGATTTTACATAAAATTTGTTAGACTGACCTAACCTTATAAACAAATATCCGAAATTTTACTGCCCGTCTGAAATATATTGACACCAATGCAAATTTGGTGTATAATTAAATCAGGTTAGATAGTGCTAACGCAATAAATGACATTATAGTGAGGAGGATACAATTATGACATTAAGAGATGCAAAAATCGGTGATAGAGTAATCGTTAGAAAGCTTACCGGCGAAGGAGCTGTAAGAAGACGTATCATGGATATGGGAATAACCAAAGGCGTTGAGCTTACGATCCGCAAAGTTGCCCCCCTTGGCGATCCGTTTGAGATTTCCGTAAGAGGATATGAGCTTTCACTCCGCAAGGCAGATGCAGCCATGATAGAGGTCGAATGATCTGCTTTCACTTTATGAATATTGATTCTGCGGCGGAATCCCCTTTCTGCCGCAGATAAATCAGCTTTGAGAAAAAGCTTTTTTAATGTTACGTTGTTAGAACATACTAACAGAAATGGAGCACAATAAATGAGTATCCGAATAGCTCTCGCAGGCAATCCGAACTGCGGCAAAACCACTCTTTTTAATGCACTGACAGGTTCAAACCAGTTTGTCGGCAACTGGCCCGGAGTTACAGTTGAAAAAAAAGAAGGTGATCTTAAAGACCACGATGACGTGATAATCACCGATCTTCCGGGAATTTATTCGCTTTCGCCGTATACTCTCGAAGAAGTTGTCGCAAGAGAATACCTCATTGGCGAACGTCCGGATGCTATACTTAATATAATTGACGGAACCAATCTTGAACGCAACCTCTATCTTACAACACAATTAACTGAAATCGGCATTCCGGTGGTCTGCGCCGTAAATATGATGGATGTTGTCACCAAAAAAGGTGACAAGATCAATCTTAATGAGCTATCCAAGGCTCTCGGCTGCCAGATGACCGCAATTTCTGCACTAAAGGGTGAGGGGATGTTTGAGGCGGCTGAACTTGCTATCGAAGCCGTAAAGAACAAAGTACAAACCGTTCCACGCCATAATTTTTCCGGTCCTGTGGAACACGCAATCGCCCACATCGAAGAAGCAGCTATTCACGATCTGCCCGAAGAACAGCAGAGATGGTATGCCATAAAGATATTTGAACGTGACTCAAAAGTACTCGAACAGCTCAATATACCGCAGAAAAAGCTTGAACATATTGAGAACGACATCAAGGCTGTTGAGCTTGAAATGGATGACGATGCCGAGGCGATCATCACAAATGAGAGGTATAACTACATAACCTCGATTATCGGAAAATGCCTGAAGCGAAAAAATCAGAACGGCATTTCAACGTCTGACAAGATAGATAAATTCGTAACGAGCCGTATTTTCGGCTTGCCAATTTTTGCGCTGGTCATGTTTCTGGTTTACTACATTTCCATGATTTCGGTAGGTGCAGCAGCTAACCGGTGGGCAAACGACGGCGTTTTCGGAAACGGCTGGCACCTTTTCGGCATTGGTACTGCCGAATATGAGGAAAATGCCGAAAAATACACAAATGCACGGCTTATCGTTAACGGCTACGAGACCTATGTCAGCGAAAACGGCATCCCTGCAAACGGCTATTTTACGTATGCTGTTGAAGATGAGTCTGCCAATAAAAAGCAAATCAACGCAGCAAGCGTTGACGACTACAACAACTCCGCCGAGCTTCTCAAAAAATACGAAAAAGCGCCTGAACCAGCCGATTACGGTATCTGGATAAAGGGCATTCCAGTCATTTTCGACGATATTCTGGGCGATGACTGCCCTGCATGGCTTCACGGCGTTGTTATTGACGGAATTGTTGCCGGAGTAGGCTCTGTTCTCGGCTTTGTGCCCCAGATGCTCGTCCTTTTCTTTCTGCTCGGCTTCATTGAAAGCTGCGGATATATGTCCCGTGTAGCCTTCATACTTGACCGTGTTTTCCGAAAATTCGGACTTTCCGGCAAGTCGTTCATCCCTATTTTAATAGGTACAGGCTGCGGCGTTCCTGGCATCATGGCTTCACGTACCATCGAAAGCGAAAATGACCGCAGAATGACTATTATGACCACCACTTTCATTCCGTGCGGTGCAAAAACGCCTTTTATCGCAATGATCGCAGGGGCAATTTTCGGCGGCTCACCGTGGATAGCAGTTTCCGCCTACTTCATCGGCATGGCATCGATAATTATTTCGGGCATTATCCTGAAAAAAACAAAAATGTTCAGCGGCGAACCTGCCCCGTTTGTCATGGAACTGCCTGAATACCATATGCCGACGCTGAAAAATCTGCTCCGTTCAATGTGGGAACGTGGCTGGGAATTCATCAAAAAAGCCGCTACTATCATACTTCTCTGCACGGTTATCGTGTGGTTTCTCACCTATTTCGGCACTGTTGACGGCAAATTCGGTATGCTTTCCGAAGATGAGCTTGAGCACTCAATTCTTGCGACCATCGGCAGATGCATAGCATGGGTATTCGCACCGATCGGCTGGGGAAACTGGCAGGCGGCTGTTGCATCACTTACCGGTATAGTTGCCAAGGAAAATATTGTCGGGACACTCGGAGTCCTCTATAATTCGGCAGATACGTCAACTTATGCAATTCTCGGCTCGGTATTTTCAAAAGCCGCCGCATTCAGTATGCTGACATTCAATCTGCTCTGTGCGCCTTGTCTTTCGGCAATCGCAGCTATAAAACGTGAGATGAACGACGGAAAATGGACTGCATTTGCTATCGGTTATCAGTGTATTTATGCCTATATAGTGTCATTTGTTGCTTACTGGCTCGGCAGGCTCATAAGCGGCGACATAAATACGACAGTTATCATATGTTCAATTATTGCGGTGTTTATCATAATTCTCGGCGCATATCTCGTTGCAAAACCCGAAAAAAAGCCCGAAAAGCTCGCAAAGGAGTGAGATAATGAAATCATGGATGATCGTACTTGTCATACTTATCGCCGTTATCGTCATGATAATCGTCAGCATAATCAGAAATAAGCTCTCCGGAAAGCCGTCATGCGGCAGAGGATGTCAGAATTGCAGCCTGCACAACACCTGCCATCCAGATGATAATTTAAAATAAACAATAACAGCGGCGCTTATATGAAGCTTCACTATTTATCGGGGAAAACCTTTCTGAGGAAAGGTTCTTCCCCGAACCCCTTTCC
>JAKSQT010000004.1 GCA_024403995.1 Ruminococcus sp. | reverse complement strand
GGCTCGAACCTGTGACCCTCTGCTTGTAAGGCAGATGCTCTCCCAGCTGAGCTAAACCCCCACAGCTTTTGTTTTTTTGTTTTGGTTTTTTACGTCTTGTCCCTGACGACGTATTATATTATAGCACAGCTATTTCCATTTGTCAAGCGTTTTTTGAAAAAAATTTCAGATTTTTTTAAAAAAGTTTTGAAACGGCTATTTTTCGGGAAAAATTCATGCAAAATTTTTTGAGCTGATATATCCGAAAGTGATTTTTATATTTTTCATCACGTTTTTTCATGCTTATACATTATAAATATAAAAAAGCACTCAATCCACTCATTGCACAAATATCCCGCAGACAAATGCCGCAGCCGAACCTGCAAGCGCAACAACGATAAGCGGCTTTTCCATAAACGCAAGCACCAGCGCCACAACAGTTCCTGCAATTGCAGTATACATATTTCCTGTGCTGTAAAAAATTGCCGGTATGGTCATTGCACTCAGCACCGCATACGGAATGTAATGCAGAAAGCTCCTGAAAAAGCGTGACTTAATCTTTTTATTGAAAAATGTGAACGGCAGCATCCTTATAAGATATGTCACGACCGCCATAACTGCAATATAGACTGCTATGCTCATTCTGCCGCCTCCTCATCTCTAAGCGGAAACAGTACTGCTGCTGCGGCTGATGCTGCAACTGCGCTGATTATTATTGCAAATCCGCCTGAAACCATAGTCAGTACATAACGGAAAAGTATGCTCAGGACTGCCGCAATTATTACTGCCGCAAGCACGCTCCTCTCCTTTTTCGCAGGCGGCACGATTATTGCAAGGAACATTCCGTAAAGTACAAGTCCCATTGCACTGCTGACCGACTCAGGCAAAAGCTGTCCTGCCGCTGCGCCGAGCACTGTCCCCGTCACCCAGCCAAGAAACGCCACAAGTATCATGCCGTACATATAAGGCGGAGTTATCGGCTCTTTCTGTGCCGAACAGACTGCAAATATCTCGTCTGTGATGCCGTATGATGCCGCAAGCCTGTGCGGAAGTGTGAAACTTTTGTCAAGCTTCTGCGTGAGCGACAGTCCCATAAGCGAATATCTTATATTTATTGTGAGCTGCACAAGTATCATCTCTATTATTGCGCCGCATCTGCTGATTATGTCAACTCCTGCCGCCTGTCCTGCCGAGGTCAGGTTCGTTGCCGAAACTGCGGCTGCCTGAAATACTGAAAGTCCTGATTTTACGGCAATTATGCCAAATCCGAATGATACAGACAAATATCCGAGACATATCGGAATGCCGTGTGACATTCCCCTTGAAAAAGCTGATCTCATTTTTTCTCAACTCCTGATATTAATTCAGGGCATCTCTAAAAACCCCTTCTGAGAAAAAACAGCTATGCACAGCATCTGCTGCGTCAATCCCTCTCGTAGTGCGAAAGCACGCCTTCGAGGGCTTTCCTTGCATCTACTGCACCTATCTGCTTTTTCTTACTCAAAACGGTTTTTTAGAGGTGCCCTTCATTTCACAATTATATCATGCCCGAAAAGTCACGTCAATAGTAAAAAATTAAAAAAACGCATATTGATGAAAAAATCCCTTGACAAAATGCCGATGATGTGCTATAATATCTAAAGAGCTAACAAGTGCTCAATCAGAATTTCAGTGAGAAATTCCGAAATATAGATGTGCGGGCCCTGTGCAACGAGACCCCGTGAACCATGTCAGGCGGGAGACCGAGCAGCATTAAGCGGATTGTTTTGTGTGCCGCAGCAAGCCTGCACATCTATGTTCCGGAATTTTTCTTTTAGGGGGAGGGTCGCTATGTTATTCATATCAATTCTTGCCATGCGCACCAAACGTGTCCTGCTATGTCTTAAACGTGTCCTTCCGTCCGCACTCGCTGTTACTGCCTGCCTTATGGCTCTCGTTACAGTCATCATGTATATCTCAAAGGCACAGGACGCTCTGCCGCTTTCCTATATCATAAAAATGATAGCAGCTATTTTCATGGCCTCATGGTTCGTGCTTTTCGTTTACGATGCACTCAAATACCGTGGCTCTATCTTCCATAAATATGACGAGGATATCATCGGCACTGCCTTCACAGGTCTGGACAGAAAATCCGCCGTCTTTGAAAAAGGGCTTGAGGTCTTTCGTGATAAGTACTTCGGAAGTGCTCTTGAGATATTCACTGAACTTGATGACGAACGATTCAACCTTACCGAACAGGAAAAGGGCGTTCTCTGTTTCTACCGTGGAAGATGCTATGACCTCATGGACTGGAAGCCAAACGCTGAAAACTGCTATGAAAAAGCTCAGAAACTCGGCTTTATGATACCTGAAATGCCTGTTTTCCTTGCAAGATGCTATGCCGAAAACGGCAGTACAGAAAAAGCTCTCTCCATGTTCACTGAACTTATGGATACTGATAAAAAATACAGTGACCATATGCGTGTTGAGATCGGCAGAATGTACCTAAGATATGACGAGGGCGAAACTGCCCTGAAATGGTTCAGTGAAGCAATTGAAAAACATCAGTGCTATGCCGATGCCCTCGGTGGTGCGGCAATAGCTTATACTATTATGGGAAACGTCGAGGAGGGTGAGAAATACTACCGTATGGCTCTCCTGAACAATATCGGCGATCCGCAGGGCTTCAGCCGCTATTACAAGGAAATTCAGGCGGCTGTGCTCCTCAAATCAAGCGGAGGATAAGGAGGTATCGGTATGTATAAGGCACTCTACCGCAAATGGAGACCTATGACATTTGATGATGTCATATCCCAGCAGCAGACTACAGAAACTCTGAAAAATCAGATAATAAGCGGCAAAACTGCCCATGCGTACCTTTTCACAGGCTCCCGTGGAACAGGTAAGACTACCTGCGCCCGTATCCTCGCCAAAGCAGTTAACTGCCGCCATATGAAAAACGGCAACCCATGCCTTGAATGCGACATCTGCCGTGATGCAGACAGCGGCGCTCTTACCGATATCGTGGAAATAGACGCTGCTTCAAACAACGGCGTTGACAATATACGTGACCTGCGTGACGGTGCAGTCTATACCCCTGAACGCAGCGAATACAAGATATACATCATAGACGAGGTGCATATGCTCTCAACAGGTGCATTCAACGCTCTGCTGAAAATTATGGAAGAACCGCCGCCGTATGTCAAGTTCATACTTGCCACGACGGAAATTCACAAAGTTCCTGCAACCATCGTCTCACGCTGTCAGAGATACGATTTCCGACGCATAAAGCCTGCCGATATTGCTGACAGGCTGAAATATATCGCCGCTCAGGAGGAACTTGACCTCACCGATGACGGCGCTGCTATGATCGCAAAACTCGCTGACGGCGGTATGCGTGATGCAGTCTCACTTCTGGACAGATGCTCGGTGGGCGATGTTCAGATAAACGAGAAAACTGTCTCGGATGCCGCAGGACTTGCAGGTCAGGAGTATCTTTTCTCTCTGCTTGAAGCTTTTTCTGCTCATGATACTGCCACTGCCCTTTCGGTAACGGCTTCACTTTACGATATGTCCAAGGATATCGGCAGACTTTGCGAGGAGCTTATTTCTCAGCTCAGAAATATCATGCTCCTGAAAGTATCTCCGCAGGCTGCCGAAAATCTTGTCATATGCTCCGCTGATGATATGCAGAAGCTCACGGATATCGCTGCAAATACTTCTCTCGATGACGTAATGAGCCGTATATCCATCCTTCAGGACTGCTCTGACCACCTTTCAAGAGCCGTCAATAAGCGTGTGGAGTTTGAAATGGCAGTCATAAAACTCTGCGGAAATATAAATAATACTGCCGAAACTATTGACAATTCTGAAATTTATGATAAAATAAAACAGTTAGAGGATAAAATCAGGAACGCTCCCGTTCAGGTTCAGCAAGCTCAGAATAATATTCAGCCTGTTCCCGAAAAACATGAAGTGCTCACGGCTTCTTCGCCGTCAGCCGACAGTGACCCCGTTCCGAGCGTGGATATCAGCAGACTCCGTCAGGAAGACCTGATTCCGTGTGCGAGGTGGGATGAAGTTCTTGAGGAGTTCGCAAAGGTAAATCCGTCTGTTGCAGGAAGTCTTGACGGCTCGATCGCAGCTACGGCAGGAAATTATATCTTCATTACCTCACAGAACCGCTTCTTTATCACTCTTTTCAAAGTCCGTGAAAATGCACTTTCTCTCGGTGAGACCATCGCAAGAGTGCTTGGACAGAAATATATCATAAGGGCTAAATGCTCCACCACTATGTCGCAGCAGCGCAATATGGCGGAGATGCTCATAAAAAAAGCCATTGACAGCAGCATTGAAACGGCTGTTGATAATACAAACTAAGAACTTTTTCACTTTGAAGAACAAGTTCTAATAATCTTAAAGGAGAATTTAAAAATGAAAGCAAGAATACCAAAGAATGTGAATGCCGGCGGCGCACAGAATATGAATCAGATGATCAAACAGGCTCAGAAAATGCAGGATCAGATCACTGTTCTTCAGGAAGACATCGAAGCAAGAGAGTTTTCCGCAACAGTAGGCGGCGGTGCTGTTGAAGTTGTTCTCACAGGCAAAAAAACTATCAAGTCTCTCAATATCAAGAAGGAAGCTGTTGACCCAGAGGACGTTGAAATGCTTCAGGACCTCATCATCAGCGCTGTTAACGAAGCTGTTAACAACATCGAAGCTACAACAGAAAACGAAATGGGCAAGATCACCGGCGGTGTATCTCTCCCCGGTCTGTTCTGATAACTGATGGCTGACCATAACGCTTTGCCGCTTGTAATCCTTGCGGAAAAGTTTGCGTCTCTCCCCGGTATCGGCATGAAGTCGGCTCAGAGACTGGCTTACTATGTCATGTCTATGGAGGACAGCGCTGTTGAGGATTTCGCAAATGCACTCCTCAATGCAAAGAAAAACGTTCATTCCTGCCGATGCTGTCAGAATCTCACCGAAAGGGACATCTGCCCTATCTGTGACGACAGCGAAAGAGACAAAAGCACTATATGCGTCGTTGAGACTCCAAAGGACGTTACTGCCTTTGAGAGGACAAAGGAGTATAACGGCGTTTACCATGTTCTTCACGGACTGCTTTCGCCTATGGACGGCATTACCCCCGATAAACTGCGTGTCAAGGAGCTTCTTGCACGTATTTCCGAGGGCGGCGTGAACGAAATTATCATGGCTACAAATCCGACTGTTGAGGGCGATGCTACCGCTATGTACATTGCAGGTCTGCTCAAGCCTTTGGGCATTAAGGTGTCAAGGCTTGCATTCGGTCTGCCTGTGGGCGGCATTCTTGAATATGCCGATGAGGTAACGCTCTTTAAAGCACTCGAAAACAGAAACAGTATGTGAACTCACAGCAGTTCGGGATATATTATGAAATTACGGGACAGTTTTTTGCTGTCCCTTTTGTTTTTGATCGGATTTTATGGTGATTTTTCCGTGTGTCCCTACATTTGGTGAACGTGAATGTTAAATCTGAGTTAAAGAATATCACATAATATTGACTGTTCGGCAATTCATGATATAATGATATTGTAGGTAATATCACACAAAGTCAGACTCATAACTTTGTACAGTATTACTCATATTATATTGCGGCATATGACCGCTCAATTAAGGAGATATCTATTATATGGATACTGAATTTTCAATATTCAACATCTTCACCCTGCTGGGAGGACTTGCGTTTTTCCTTTACGGTATGAACGTCATGTCAACGGCTCTTGAAAAACTCACAGGCGGCAAACTGGAAAAGGCTCTCCAGAAAATGACCTCCAACAAAATCAAGGCTATTCTTCTCGGTATGGGTGTTACAGTTGCCATTCAGTCATCTTCGGCTATGACTGTTATGCTTGTCGGATTCGTAAATTCGGGAATTATGGCACTTGAACAAACCGTTGCTGTATGTTTCGGTTCAAACATAGGCACGACATTTACCGCATGGATCCTCTGTCTCAGCGATATCAAGGATACAGGTGCAGGCGGTGTTCTTGACTTTGTACTGAAAATGCTTAAGCCTGAATCTTTCTCGCCGCTTGTTGCACTTATCGGCACTATCATGATAATGTTCTGCAAAAAAGCCAAGAAAAAAGATATCGGGCGAATCCTTGTCGGCTTTGCCGTTCTTATGACGGGCATGAGCCTTATGTCAGAATCCGTTGACCCGCTTGCCAAGTCAGAGGATTTCCAGAAGCTCCTTACAGCTTTTAATAACCCTGTTCTCGGTGTTATCGTTGGTGCGGTATTTACCGGCATCATCCAGAGTTCCGCAGGTTCTATCGGTATTCTCATGGCTTTCTCAACATCAGGCGCTCTCACATTCAATATGGCACTTCCTATCATCATGGGCTGTAACATCGGTACCTGTGTAACTGCTCTCCTTTCAACATTCGGCGTTAAAAAAGATGCAAAACGTGTTGCATGGACTCACATACTTGTTAAAATTATCGGTACAATCATTCTTCTGCCTATTATCTGGATAATACAGAATGTTGCCGACCTGAGCATTATGAACTCTACTGTAGGATATGTCGGCATTGCTACTATGCATACCATATTCAACGTTGCAACTACAGTTATGTTCCTGCCGTTTACAAATCAGCTTGTTACACTTTCAAAACTCGTTGTACGTGACAAAAAAGACGACGAAGTCAAGGAAAACAAAAGAGTCATCAAGGGACTTGACGAAATTCTCCTCAAAACTCCATCTGTTGCAGTTCAGTCATGCTTCACAGCTACATCTGAAATGGCTTCTCTCACAAAGGATACTATCGTTGCCGCACTTAAACTGCTGACAAATTACGACTCTGACCAGTCCGCAATGATAATTGAAAATGAGGACATAATCGACGGCTATGAGGATAAGATAAACAGCTACCTCATGAAGATAACAAAGTGCAGCGTTACAGGCAAGGACAGCCGACGTGTTGCAAAAATGATGCACTGTGTCGGCAACTTCGAGAGAATTTCCGACCATGCCGTAAACCTCGTGGAGTCCGCACAGGAAATGCATGACAAGGGCATTTCGTTCTCCGCAGAGTGCGTGAACGAGATAAACGTCATTTCTGATGCTATCTGCGAAAACATCAATAAGGCTTTCGGCGCATACCTTGACAGTGACCTCGGACTTGCACATAAAGTTGAACCGCTTGAAGAAGTTGTGGATAACCTCAGCACTGAACTGAAAAACAGACATATCCGCCGTTTGCAGAACGACGAATGTACAGTTGAGCTTGGATATATCTTCCAGGATATCCTCACAAACCTCGAACGTGTTTCAGACCACTGCTCAAATATCGCAGGCTGCCTTATCGAGACAAGCGAAAAAACCAATATCCACGCTTATCTCCACGATGTTAAGGAAAACGACGAGACTTTCAGAACGGAATACCGAGCCTTTGCTGAAGAATATTTCAGCCGTCTTGAACTCCCTGTAAACAACTGACCGATATTAAATAAACCTGTATGGATCTAATGTCCATACAGGTTTCAGTCTGTTTAAAAAGTCGAAATTATTTCGTTAAACAAGGGCTGTCGAGGGTGCGGGTATCCAGTGGATACCTCTGCAACGCAGAAGCACCGACCGAGCCGACAGGTGAGACCGCCAGCCCCTACAATTCAGCTATTCTTCGTTAATGTATTTGTAGGGGACGGCGTCCTCGACGTCCCCAAATAAGTTTTTTGACACGCTAAAACCTGTATGGATCTATGTCCATACAGGTTTATTTTTTAATATTAATGGCATCAGCGATGATGACCGCCGCCGCCGTGACCGCCGCTGTGTGAGTGACCGCCTCCGCCGCTTCTGCTGCCGCCGCCGCTGCTTGACTGAATATGTGTTTTGTTGGTGTATGTACGTATCAGCATATCCGAACGCTGAGTAAACCTTGATGCGTTTGTTGAAATATAGACACTCGGATTTGTTGAGCTTTTGAACTTATAGCTGCTCTTGATGCAGAAATAAACTATAAGCATTACAACAAAACTTATGGCAAGCGATACGAAAAACGGCTTTGCAAAGAGTATCAGCGGTTTTGTCATGGTAATTTTAAGTTCGCCGCCGCTGTAATGGAAGTATTTTCCTGACGATTCATCATGGTAATACTCAAACATTGTCGGGTGATGATCTGCATATTTTTCAAGCTGACCAAGAAAAGCCGAAATTGCGCCATAGATATCTTCCTCATGCACAGCCTCGCCTGATTTCGGGAGATATGCATCAAGTGCATAGAAAATGGTATCGATATGCTTTTCATATTTCAGAACAGCCTCGCCGCTTGTGGAGATATAGTCATAAAGACCATATTTGCCCGAAAGATCGAGGTAATAGAAAACGCCGTCAGTATCCTCGCCGAATATCTCATCATAGCTGTCATCGGCGAAAATTTCCGTAGTGGAATCATTTCTCGGCGTACCTGCGGCAAAGATGAGAATGTTCATGTTCAGCTTTTCGGATGTATCCTGAATCAATTCGTTCAGCTTGTCATAGTCTTCCTTATAGTCTTCAAAAAATCCTCTTTCATCAACAAGCCTTGATTTGCCTGAATCACCGCTGAAACCTGCATGATAATTCCTTGCGGCATCAGCTTTCAGTGCACATGACGGCAGAAGACAGAAACATACTGCCAGAACTGCCATAACAGAAAATAATCTTTTCATCATATCATTGCACCTCCAAACAGTGTTCCGATAATTGTCAGCGCAGCACCTATGGCTATGCAGAAACCTATTAGCTTTGCCTTGCTGAGAGGAGGAGTGCCCGCTATCTTGCCTGTCTGACCGTTCATAGCGAACTCATAGACCTTATCCTTGTACTTATATGTCATGAACCACACGGGCAGAAGCATATAATTCCAGTCGGTACGCTGGATATTATAGTTTTCATTGTGAACGGTCATGCTTGAATAGCTGCCGAGGGACTGTTTTATGTATTCCTTGCTTGCGTTATTGCTTCTTTCACGTATTCTTGGGAACACCTGTCCCTTGTCAACGTCATACTTATCAGCATAAAATCCCGAAAGATAGGACATTGAGAAATTTTTCAGCTCGCTGTAGTCATAAGGCTCGATAGCCTCCATAAGAGCATCCTCGATCTTGCTTTCACCGTCGGCAGGTATACCCTTTGAAACGATATCGGCACGTCTTATTACATCATATTCCTTTGTTTCTGTATAGCGGTAATTGCCCGATGTCCAGCTTCTTGTCTGCTTGCCGAGAGCATGATAATCTGCTGAGGTATAACAGTCTGCAAGCCAGAACGGAACATAGAGTCCTGTGAGTTTTTCGAGCTGCTGACTTGATTTGAAGTCACTTGGCACAAACATTCTTGCGCCGATCCAGTTCTGGAATATCTGCTCTGCCTTTTCACGGTTGAGCTTGAAGCCGATTACCTTGCTTGGTCTGTACTGACCTGACATCTTGCCCGAAAGAATAACGGGGTTATGGCAGTAATAGCAGAAAAGTGCTGTCTGCTGGTCATCTGACATAATTTCTGCGCCGCAGCTTGCACAGTGATAGAGGTTTGTATGCTCGGAAAATTCCTCCTGAGCCTGCGGTGTAGGCTGACTATTACTCGGAATGCTGTTTTCTGCATTTGCACAGATCTGTTTGATCTCATCAACAGTGAATGAACTGAAGCAGTATTCACAGTCAAGCTTCTGGGTATCAGGGTTGAATTTGAGGTCAGCATCGCAGTTAGGACATTTGTATTCTACTGAATCCATTAATTTCACTCCTTATTATTTTGACAATAAAAAAAGATAAAAAGGGCGCAGCCCATACTGCGGGGTCAAGGGAGCAGCTCGCTCCCTTGCAAGGGGTGTACGAGTGGTGCGGGTGTCCAGTGGACACCTCTGCGAAGCAGAAGCACCGACCGAACCGACAGGTGAGACACAGCGTTCCCCTAAGAAGCAGTAAATCAAGCCTGCGATGATTTACGGACTGCTCTCTTTATTTTCCTCGGCTTGACCGACGAAATTATTATCAATATTTTATTGCCACATTAATTCATATATACAGATAATCTGTTTTTGTACTATCCGAATGATATTTTACCATATTTAAGCAGTTTTTGCAATAGCAAAATGAAGAATAGTATCTTTTGAATGACATATAATATCTTTTCATTGGCGATTTATTGACGGAACGCTATCTATATGATAGAATAAAATTGTAGATAAGCAGCAGTATATTGCTGAAATGGAGGATATTAACATGGTAAATCTAAAAAAAACTCTTGCAGGATTTTTTGCAGTCTGCATTGGGACTGCATTTATCCCTTTTGCAGGACGCACATCAGGAAACAAACTCTCGGCTTCTGCGGCTGAGGACATTTCTGCAAAAATGGAATGGGGCACACTGAAAATCGGCGGCGGCGGCTTTGTATCAGGCATAGTTACAGGCAAAAAGGCTATGTATGCCCGTACCGACGTTGGCGGCGCATACAGGTACAACTACTCCACAGAAAGCTGGGAACAGCTTTTCGGCTTCATCAACGAGGCTGACCGTGGACTCCTGAGCGTTGACGCAATGGCTATCGATCCGACCGATGACAACACAGTTTATTTTCTCTGCGGATGTGCATACTTCTCATCCGAAAAGACTGTCATTTTCAAAACTACCGACGGCGGCAAGACCTTCGAGGAGATCAATGTCACTGACCTGATTCAAGTCCACGGCAACGGCAACGGCAGACAAACCGGTGAGGCTATCGCTGTTGACCCTGATGACCCGAATACCATCTACTGCGGCGGCGATGTTTATGCAGGCGACTCATGTCTCATAAAATCGACTGACGGCGGCAAAACATGGAAATCCGTCAAAAGCTTCGGCGATCTCGGGCTTTTCAAGAATGAGGTAAAGTGGCCGACATGGACAAACAATATGCGCCACGCACTTGAAAATGATGAATACTATGCACAGAACGGAATTGCTTCAATTTACATATACGGCGGCAAGGTCTATGTCGGTACTTCAACTACAGGCAAAAACAGCGTTGTTGTTGCAAATGTCTCTGACGATAAGTTCACCGATATAAGCTCTGAGCTTGACGACAAGAACTACCCCGGACGTATCACAGGCGACGGACAAGGAAACATCTTCTTCGCTTTTCAGGGCGCTGTATGCGTCGGCAACGGCGGTACATCGGGAAGTGTCAAGAAGCTCGATACAAAAACAGGCAAAATTACCGATATCTCACCTCTGAAACACCTCTACAGAACACAGACCGATGAGTTTGTGGCTGCAAGTGAGGGGGGATACAGCGGTATAAGCGTAGACCCTGCAAATCCTGACCATATGGTATGCTCGACCTGCGGACTTTTCGCAAATGCACAGCTCTGGCAGGAATGGACTGACGATCACGGCCCGTCATGGGGCGACAAATTCTTCAAATCCGAGGACGGCGGCGAACACTGGATCGAAACTACTCCGGGTATTTCGCCTTTCTGGGGACAGCCTCCTATCGCAGACTACCTCGCTGACGGCGGCTATGACTGGATAAGAGACAAGGCTATACACTGGGTCGGCGCATATGTCATTGACCCTGCAAAGCCTGACCGTTCCATCTCAACATCAGGCAACGGTTTGTTTGCCTGCGATGATACATGGAGCGATACACCGCAGTTCCACTTCCACCCAGACGGCATCGAGGAAGTAGTTGCGCTTGACTTTGTAAGCGTACCGAACGGCGCTAATTACTCCGCTATCGGCGACTACGACGGCTTCATTCACGAAAGCGTAAGCGAGATTCCTATGCAGTATCAGCCGAATATCGGCTCTACATCAGCTATCGCATACTGTCCGTCTGCTCCGAATGTAATGGCTCGTCTTTCCAATAACACCGCAACAGGCTGCTACAGCACAGACAGCGGCAAGACATGGAAAGCCATGAACTTCAAATACAGCGGCGGCAAGCTCTCGATAACCGAAATATCAAAGGGCAAATACAGAATACTCAACTCCGACGGAAACGGCAGTGCAATTGCTTATACCGACGATTTCGGCGCTACATGGGGCACTGCAAAGGGCATTGACGGTTCAAAGACTACTTATACACTTGTTGACCCGAATGACCCGTCTATCGTTTATGGTTCGGGCATAAAGTACAATGACTACTGGGCATCCGACCCGAACAAGACCGAGCCGAGCCTTGAAGAATCGCACTATTCTTTCTATATCAGCACTGACTACGGTGCTACATTCACCGAAACACAAATCGGAAAATATGACCAGTGCGACCACACAGGCGACCTTGCATACATCTCAAAGGGCACTGTTGCTATGGCTGTGGGCTGGAATGGTATGTACATCATCTCAGACAACGGCAAAAAAGTCGAAAAGCTTGAAACTGCCGCTTATGTCAAGTCTGTAGGCTACGGCGCTCCCGAAAAGTCAGGCAGCCCGAATACACTTTACATCTACGGCAAACCAGACTGGGATGATGCAGAAGGCATCTACCGCTCAACTGACGCAGGCAAAACATGGGTATGCATAAATACTGACCACCTCTACGGCGGCACAGGCAACGGAAACTTCATTGTCGGCGATATGAACGAATTCGGTACTGTTTATATGTCAACTGTCGGCTGCGGCATCGTCTACGGCAGACTCTCTGACGGCAAAACACAGCCGATTACCACAACTGCCAAGACTACCGCACAAACTACAACTTCAACAACAGCAAAGACCACAACATCAACTACTGCCAAAACTACCGTTACAACAACTGCATCAATTACTTCTGCAACCGATGAGATACTCTGGGGCGATGCAAACTGCGATGACAAGGTAAATATGGCTGATGTCGTACTTATTATGCAGTCTATGGCTAACCCTGACAAATACGGTCTCAAAGGCAATGACAAGTCACATATCACTGAACAGGGACTTAAAAACGCTGACGTTGCAGGCGGCAGGGACGGCGTGACAAACCTTGATGCACTTGCTATCCAGAAGCTTATGCTTGATCTTGTTGACAAGCTGCCTGTTGATTAAAATTTGTACTGAATTATACGGCAAAAAACCGGAAATCGGGTAAACTGCTGCCAATATCGGGGGATATTATTAGGAGAACTCTGCAACGGTTCATTTCGCTTCCGATTTTCGGTTCTTATACACCGCAGAAGTCTGAAAAAGACCGCTGCGGTGCTTTTTTTATAAAAAAACTTCCGTTAACGGCGTTTTCATACGTCGTTACGGAAGTTCTTTAATGGAGATATATGGCAATTTTGTCAGAAAATTCCTTTGGATGCTGATTCGATGCGGTTTGCATAGTATTCCTTATACCAGCCGAAATCAAAATTCTTATAAAGTCCCAGACAGCTGTTTGCGTTTGCAAGTGCGCCTTCAAGGCCTTCCTGATCGCCATACTTTGCGAAAATATAAACAGCCGTTATGAAGATCTCAAGAAGCTTGGGATCATTCTTTCCCTGCGGTTTATAGCCGAATTTCAACAGTTTCAGCGCCTGTTCATAGTTTTTGCAGGCACAGTCAGTCAGTGCAAGTGCGATATAGAGGTCTGCCTGTTTCTGGATTGGCATTTTTTCTGAATGGTTCTGCAAGAAATTGATATTCTTTGTTCTGAATATCTCGGCTTCAAGGCCGTTTCCTGAGAGACTTATTTCTTTTAGTGTCTGGACGAAATACAAATATTTTTCATTGCCGCCGAGTTTTTTATCCTGTAAAGTATTAAGGTAATAAAGTGCTGTTTTATGGTCATGTATTCTTTCATAAAGTCCTGCAAGCTGTAAAACATCTATTACATTAGGCTTTTTGACATTTTCAATGAATGTCTGTGCATAAAATTCACAAAGTTCCTTGTTATAACCTGTATTAGCAAATGTAAGGTAAACCTCATCATACTTCTTCATGTCTGTGCCATGTGATGGGATAAGCGAAAAAGAGATTTTTTTTCTTTCAATAGGAGACAACATAGACTCTTCCCTCCTTGTCTGTGGAAGTCATTCTCTTGTACCCTCAATATATATGGGTTCCTCTAAAAACCCCTTCTGAGAAAAATCAGCTTCGCACCTATCAGTGTTTTCTTACTCAAAACGGGTTTTTAGAGGTACCCATGTTTTAATTTTATCATAAATTCAACTCTTAGTCAATATTTGTCACTCTTATTTATTCAAAATTGTTGAAATGCACAAAATATTCACTTAATTTTTTATAAATAAAATATATAAACTAATTATTTTTTAAGTTTATTTCAAGATTTTGTGTTATAATAAGGTATGGTGAAAAATTGTAATTACAGGAGGCAGAAACGCATAAGAACAATGCGGCACACCTATAAACTGCTCCAAATTTTTATTAAGGGGAAATTTTTATGAAAATACTCGTTGTTGAGGACGAGATGCAGCTTGCTGATGCTTTAAGTGAAATACTTAAAAGGAATATGTACAGCGTTGACACCTCCTATGACGGTATCAGCGGTCTTGACAATGCCATGACGGGAATTTATGACTGTATCGTACTTGATATCATGCTTCCCGGTATGAACGGAATCGATGTGCTGAGAAATCTCCGTGCAAACAAGGTCAACTCTCCCGTCCTTCTGCTTACCGCAAGAAGTGAAGTCGAGGACAAGATAAACGGTCTTGACTGCGGCGCTGATGACTATCTCACAAAGCCTTTCATAACAGGCGAACTGCTTGCACGAATAAGAGCACTGACCAGACGAAAAGGCGAGATCGTCGATGACAATAAACTCGATTTCAACGGTCTTATGCTCAATAAGGACACCTGTTCAGTCATGTGGGAGGGCAATGATGTTAAACTCAGCCTTAAAGAATTCCAGATAATGGAGCTTCTTATCTCAAATCCACGCAGAATACTCCCGAAAGAACGTATTATCGAGAAGATCTGGGGATACGAAAGCGATGTTGAATATAATAACATTGAAGTTTATATCTCGTTCCTGAGAAAAAAACTTGCCTCGATAAGCGCCCCTGTACAGATAAAAACTGCCCGTGGAATCGGCTACTCTCTTGAACAGGAGGAATGAGTCTATGTTTAAAAAAGCACAAATGAAACTCTTTTCTCTCATTGTCAGCATTCTCCTTGCCGTGTTCATCGGTCTGCTGAGTGCTATCAACATCATAACGCAGACTGTCATCAGCCGTCAGTCGGAATATGTCCTTGAACAAATAGCCGCAGGCATAGAATATGACAATAAAACGGAAACATTCACTCTTAACCGTCCTGAAAGTACCAAGAACAAGAAAAACGATATCTGGAAAAAAGAATTACCGACTACCGCTGCAACAACTACCGAAGTGACTACTACAGTTATAACTACAACCGAAACTACAGCGCCGACAACAGCAGTCACTACAGTGACCGAGCCTGATACAACAGAAGAATTTATCGAAGAACCGGAAGAACCGGATATCATAGAAGAACCTGACATTATTGATGAACCGGTCGTTCCCGAAACCAATCCGCCAACTGAGCCTTCTCAGCCTAATACTACTGCTCCGCCTGACTGGTGGAATCAGTATGACCCAAATCAGAATCCACAGTGGGATCCGAACAACATTCCTCAGTGGGACGGCACAGGCGCTCCGCCGTGGTGGTGGTATAATCCTTGGGGCTGGTGGTGGAATCCGTATGCTATTCCAACTCAGTCCGATGAACCTCAGATGCCTGACCAACAGAATGCTCCTGAACAGCCTGTATATGATCAGGGAAATCAATTTGTACAGCAGACTGCTTTCAATGACCTCTATGACGGCGGTATCGTTCAGCTCGGCAATACCATGAATAATGACTCTGTCTACGACGGCGGTATTATGAGTCTTGAAAATGATACTCCGCATAAGCAAATTGATGAACAGGAAAAAAATATCGAGTCAAAAAAAGAAAATGAACCAATTCCAAAAACTCTCGGCTCAATAGATTTCTTCCTCATCATGGCTGACAATAACGGCAGATATGTTTCATCAATGAATAACGATGACCTTGATAAAACTACTGCTCAGAGCTATGTCCTCAAAGTTCTCAACAGCAACAGTAAATCCGGTATGCTTGATAAGCTCCAGTACTGCTCTGTTAAAAAGAATAACGGCACTCTCATGGTCTTTACCGATAAAAGCGGCGAACTTGAAGTATTTTCACAGTTAAAGCGCACTACGATTATTATCGGCATAATCAGTATTCTTATTCTCTCTGTAGTTGCCTATTTCTTCAGCAAAAAGAGCATCGAACCTATCGAAACTGCTTTCGGCAGACAGAAACAGTTCATCTCTGATGCAAGCCACGAGCTTAAAACTCCGCTGACTGTAATTTCTGCAAATGCTGACGTTCTTTCGGGAGAGATCGGCGAAAACAAATGGCTGCAATACATACAGTCACAAACGGAAAGAATGAATGTTCTCGTTAATGATCTGCTCAACCTCACACGACTTGAAAATAATTCATCAGACTTTATCCGCACTGATTTCGATATGAGCAAGGCTATTATGAATACTGCCCTGCCTTTCGAGTGTCAGGCTTTTGAACAGAACAAACAGTTCTCCATTGATGTTGATGACGGCATCATGGTAAACGGCAGCGAACGACATATCAAGCAGATGGCTGCAATTTTCATCGATAATGCCCTGAAATATTCAAACGACGGCGGTACCGTCAAGGTAATGCTGAAACGTCAGGGCGATAAGAAAATATTCTCAGTCTATAATACCGGTTCAGGTGTCAAAGACGAGGATAAGGAGAAGATCTTTGAGCGTTTCTACCGCAGCGACGCTTCCCGTAACCGTGCAACAGGCGGCTATGGTCTTGGTCTTGCGATAGCTAAATCAATAATCGACAAGCATAAATTCAAAGTTCACGTCCTCAACCGTGAAGGCAAAAGCATCTGCTTTGTGGTGACTTTGTAAAAGAACAGCGTAACGGCAGTTCTTGTTTGAAATACTATGCTCTTTATCGGGGAAGAACCTTTTTCAAAAGGTTTTCCCTCAATAAAAAGTACAGGGTATCCAAATAAGAACTGCCGTTATATTGTTCTTATACAAAAACCCCCGTTTCTTATCCGAAACGGGGGCTTACTTTTGCTTATTTCTGAAGAATTTTCAATACATTTCCTGTTCAAGTGAACGAAAAACATCAGTATCAAAAAATTCAGTGATAGTCATATCAAGTCCGTCACATAACTTTTTAATTGTAACAATGCCGATATTTTTTGCTTTGTGATTTACAATGTCATTTACGGTTGACTGTGTTACAACAGAAATAGTAGAAAGTTTATTTACTGTTATATTTTTCTTTTCACATAATTCAAGTATACGCTCTGCAACAGCCTCAGAAATATTCATACAAATGCCGCCCCTTCGTGATATTTATATAAATTATCATAGCATTTTTTGTACAAAATAATCGTCGGTAAACCGTTGACTTTTTAGTATAGTTGATTTCTTATGGGATTACTTAGTTTTAAGGCAACAACGCACAAATAATATATACTATATATGTGGAAACAAATTAAGCAAGGAGGCATCTACCATGGAAATAAGAGGAAGTCCAATTTCTATAACCATTGCAAGTATCGTTATTATAGGTCTTTTACTAAACTATACCTGAAACAGCAACTCATAAAAATCAGATATATACTATCTAACCTATATTGGAAATAATTTACAAAATTAAACAAGTAGCATTATAGCAATAAAATATTTTATCATCAATCTAAAAACAGGAGGAATTACTATGAAATGTCCAAAATGCGGTAGTGAAAGAATTCAAATGACTGTCTCACAAGAAAGAAAGAAACACGGTTGTCTATGGTGGTGTTTCTTTGGAATTTTTGGCTTTTTAGCAAAAAAGCAAAATGTCAGCGTGTGTATTTGTCAGGACTGCGGACACAACTGGAAAATACAGCAGTCAAAATAAACCGATAGCATCAATCTCATCAACCAACTTAATAACAAATATCTTTTAATATACCAAGGCAAGCATACATATGTGCTGCATCATTGATTTATAATTACAAAAACCCCCGTTTCATATCCGAAACGGGGGCTTACTTTTGCTTATTTCTGAAGAATTTTCCTACTGACTGCCATGTGCGTCAGATGCAGCAAGTCAACTCAGGAGCAATAACTTATATTAGTCCTGTCCGTAGAGGGCAGTAAGTCTTGTGAGATAATCGTATCTGTTCTTAGCGTTCTCAACAGCAGCATTGAACAGAACTTCAGCTCTCTCAGGGTTAGAACGAGCGAGTGAGTTGTAACGAACTTCACCCATGAGGAAGTTCTTGTACTCGTCAACGTTTGGAGCCTTGGAGTCGAGTGAGAATGGATTCTTGCCTTCTTCCTTGAGAGCAGGATTGTATCTGTAGAGGTGCCAGTAACCAGCCTCAACAGCCTTCTTCTCTTCTGCCTGAGCAGTAGCCATACCTGTCTTGATACCGTGGTTGATACATGGAGCGTAGCAGATGATGAGTGATGGACCGTCATAAGCCTCAGCCTCAGCAAATGCCTTGATACACTGGTTCATGTTAGCACCCATAGCAACGTGTGCAACGTAAACATAACCATAGCTCATTGCAATACCAGCGAGATCCTTCTTCTTCATAGCCTTACCAGCAGCTGCGAACTGAGCGATAGCACCTGTTGGAGTTGACTTGGAAGCCTGTCCGCCTGTATTTGAGTAAACTTCTGTATCGAATACGAGAACGTTTACATTCTTGCCTGATGCGAGAACATGGTCAAGACCGCCGAAACCGATATCGTAAGCCCAGCCGTCACCACCGAAGATCCACTGTGACTTCTTGCTGAGGTAATCCTTTTCTGCAAGGATAGCCTTTGCATCATCGCAGCCGCAAGCTTCAAGAGCAGCAACAAGCTTATCTGTAGCGATGCTGTTAGCAGCACCGTTGTTGTATGTTTCAAAGTACTCAGCAATAGCAGCCTTAACGTCGCCTTCTGCCTTTTCTTCAAGAGCCTTAACCTTAGCTGTAACTCTCTTTCTGAGTGTTTCCTGAGCAAGGTACATACCGTAACCAAATTCAGCGTTGTCCTCGAAGAGTGAGTTAGACCAAGCAGGACCTCTGCCTTTCTTATCAACTGTGTAAGGAGTTGAAGGAGCAGAACCACCCCAGATTGAAGAACAGCCTGTAGCGTTAGCGATCATCATTCTGTCGCCGAAGAGCTGTGTAGCGAGCTTAGCGTATGGAGTTTCACCACAACCAGCGCAAGCACCTGAGAATTCGAGGTATGGCTGTCTGAACTGTGAACCCTTAACTGTGTCAGCCTTGAACTTTTCAGCAACTTCTGCCTTGCTGTCGATGTTTACGCAGTAGTTGAATACTTCCTGCTGATCCATCTGTGAAGCGATAGGCTCCATTGTAAGAGCAGACTCCTTAGCAGGACAAACGTTTGCACAAACGCCGCATCCTGTACAGTCAAGTGTAGAAACTGTCATTGTGAACTTGAGACCATTGAGAGCTGGCTTGAAGTCAGCTGTCTTGATAGCAGCAGGTGCAGCAGCAGCCTCAGCTTCTGTAAGAGCAACAGGTCTGATTACAGCGTGCGGACAAACGTAAGCACACTGGTTACACTGGATACACTTTGAAGCATCCCAAGCAGGAACCTTAACAGCGATACCACGCTTTTCAAATGCAGCAGAGCCCTGTGGGAATGTACCGTCAGCCATGTCTACGAATGTAGAAACCGGGAGCTTGTCACCCTTCTGAGCGTTGCAAGGAATCTGAATGTTGTTTACGTAATCCTGGAGAGTCTTGTTGTCGCATGAAACAGCAGCCATACCCATCTGAGTATCAGCAGCAGTCTTCCATGACTCAGGAACGTCAACCTTAACGATGTTCTGGTGACCAGCATCGATAGCGTTCCAGTTCTTTTCAACAATGTCCTGACCCTTCTTGCTGTAAGAAGCCTCAGCAGCGTCCTTCATGTACTTGAGAGCATCCTCGAAAGGAATGATGTTTGCAAGCTTGAAGAATGCAGACTGGAGGATTGTGTTGATACGTGTGCCCATGCCTGTTTCTTCACCAAGCTTTACACCGTTGATGATGTAGAAGTTGATGTTGTTTTCAGCAATATATCTCTTAACCTGTCCTGGGAGGTTAGCATCGAGCTCGTCAACGCTCCAGATTGTGTTGAGGAGGAATGTACCGCCCGGCTTGATGTCTGAAACCATATCGTACTTGTCGATATAACTCTGGTTGTGACAAGCAACGAAGTCAGCCTTGTTGATGAGGTATGTTGACTTGATTGGTGTCTTACCAAAACGGAGGTGTGAGATTGTTACACCGCCTGACTTCTTTGAGTCATAAGCGAAATATGCCTGTGCATAGAGGTCTGTGTGGTCGCCGATGATCTTGATGGAGTTCTTGTTAGCGCCAACAGTACCGTCTGAACCAAGTCCCCAGAACTTACAAGCTGTTGTGCCTGCAGGAGCTGAGTCAGGGTTAGCTTCGAGAGGAAGTGAAAGATTTGTAACGTCGTCCTCGATACCAATTGTAAATCTTGCCTTTGTTGAGTTCTTGAATACAGCAACGATCTGTGCAGGAACAGTGTCCTTTGAACCAAGACCGTAACGGCCTGTGAATACAGGGATATCATTGAACTTAGAGCCCTTGAGAGCTGCAACAACGTCGAGGTAGA
Organism: Ruminococcus sp.; assembly: GCA_024403995.1. GTDB lineage: Bacteria > Bacillota > Clostridia > Oscillospirales > Ruminococcaceae > Ruminococcus. Next base: position 50,007 of record JAKSQT010000004.1, on the reverse strand, counting down.
GAGGCTCGCCGATTGAACCAGGTTCCTTAGTTCTGTCAAGAACAGAGATTCTCTTGACACTGTCAGGAATAACAGCAAGGAGCTTTTCAGCAACGAATGGTCTGAACAGACGAACCTTAACGAGACCGTACTTACCGCCGTTAGCGTTGAGGTAATCGATTGTTTCTTCGATTGTGTCGTTTACAGAACCCATAGCGATGATGATGTGTTCAGCATCAGCAGCACCATAGTAGTTGAAGAGCTTATAATCTGTACCGATGAGTTCATTTACCTTGTTCATGTAGTCCTCAACGATACCAGGAATTGCATCATAGTACTTATTGCAAGCTTCACGAGCCTGGAAGAAGATGTCAGGGTTCTGAGCTGAACCACGGAGAACAGGTCTTTCAGGATGGAGAGCCTTGTCTCTGAATGACTGAGCAGCATCCTTGTCGAGGAGGCTGTAGAGAGTTTCATCGTCCCATGTAGCGATCTTCTGAATTTCGTGTGATGTACGGAAACCATCGAAGAAGTGGAGGAAAGGAACTCTGCCCTTGATTGTAGAAAGGTGAGCTACTGCACCGAGATCCATAACTTCCTGAGCGTTGGAAGAACAGAGCATAGCATAACCGGTCTGACGGCAGGCATAGATATCTGAGTGATCACCAAAGATGTTGAGAGCGTGTGATGATACGCATCTTGCAGAAACGTGGATTACGTTAGGAAGAAGCTCACCAGCGATCTTGTACATATTCGGGATCATGAGAAGAAGTCCCTGTGAAGCTGTGTATGTAGTTGTGAGAGCACCAGCAGAGAGTGAGCCGTGAACAGTACCGGCAGCACCAGCCTCTGACTGCATTTCAGCAACAGTTACAGGCTGACCGAAAAGGTTCTTCTTGTCCTTAGCTGACCAGGTATCAGTAACCTCAGCCATAACAGATGAAGGAGTGATTGGATAGATAGCAGCAACGTCAGTGAAAGGATATGACACCCAAGCAGCGGCATTGTTACCGTCCATAGTTTTCATTTTTCTTTTGATTGCCATGGGAATATGACCTCCTAAAGTATAAATATTAAGGCAAGCCTTCCTGAAAAAGAGGGACTGCCGAATGGTTATAACAGGTATAAAGGCAACCTTGTATAACTACAAACTACATTATATCACGAAAACTATCTTTTGTAAACACCTTTTTAAAAAAACCCGTGAAAAAATTATCAAATTACGCATTTTGTGGCAGATTTCATATACAAGCGCAATATTTGTACTGTTTTACAATATTGCTCCGCCAACTAACCTTGCCGTTCATTATGCATGATGTTATGTCTTGTTTCCCATCATTTGTATATTATCACATGAAAAAAGATAAAAATTAATCAAAACAACTGCAAAATGATAAAAAAATAATAATTTTGGGAGTGAATGGTGAACGTCAGGGAGTGAATGGGTGACAAAAAGTGACAAATTGATGTGCAATTTGCTGTAAATCAACAGTATCAGCTTGTGCATACACACAGAATTGACACAAAAAAATGAAAAATTCCCCGAATACGCTTGACGTTTTGGAAAAAATAATGTATAATAGCCATAGTGTTAAATAATCAGTGAATTATTTACACTCGTTTTGTTGTCTCCTTTCTTTTGTTCTACACATATTTATTTTTGTTTGTCTATTTTTAAGCAGGGTTTTCGCCCTGCTTTTTTCTTTTAGTGCAGCAGAAAATATATCACGCCGTATATCACCGATGCACAGCAGCCATACAATATGACCGGCCCTGCAATGGTGAATATTTTTGCGCCCACGCCAAGAACAAGCCCTTCGGACTGACTCTCTATCGCTGACGAGCTTACGGCATTGGAAAATCCAGTTATCGGGACGAGTGTGCCTGCGCCTGCGTGACGTGCAAGTTTCTGATACCAGCCAAAACCCGTACAAGCTGCACTTGCGGCTACCAGTATTATTGATGTCCATGCACTGCCTGTAGTCTTGTCAAAACCAAGACTGCCAAACATATCCAGAAGGAGCTGACCTGTGACACAGATAAGCCCTCCCACAGCAAATGCCGCTGCAATATTGACCCTGTAATTTGATTTCGGCGAAGCATTTTCGCTCATTCTGCTGTACATCTGTGGTGTAATATTCATATATATTCCTCCTTTTCTGCTATTATCCGCAGTATAATGAGGATTATACATCTAACGGCGGTGCTCTTACAGGAACTTTGTACTTTTTATTGAGGAAGAACCTTTCCACAGAAAGGTTTGCCCCGATAAAGAGCAGAAGTTCTGTAAGAGCACCGCCGTTAAGCAGTTTTTTTGATTACCAGCGTGGAGACGGACGGGCACCTGTTCTTGCGCCGTCCATTGTAACATCAACGCCTGAATGTCTTTCCTTTGGCTGAATGATGACAGTTGCAGTGTTGTGGCTATCCCATTCAAACATATACGATTCACCTGAACTCTGACCGATGAAGTTTCTCCATGAAATATCAGTTCTGAATTCAGGGTCAGAACCTATCCAGCATACAACAGTATCAGGATCGGCTTCAATTGTTGAACCATTCTGGATATTGCTGAGCACAAGCGGGTTGCCGTCAACAAGGAGTGCCGCAAAAGCATTCGGGCCGTTGCCTGTGAGTGTCGATGTAGCAAGTCCCTTCTGGGAAATTACGCCCTGTGCAAGAAATCTTACACTATATTTGCAGTCTCTTGTGAATGCAAGTATATTTTCGCTTTCTACCGAAATAGTCTCGCCCTGCTGGAGCTTATATACAACGACGTGCTGCTGGTTATTCGCATAGTATGTAACGCTGTCTCCCGAAAAATCTACTTTCATAAGCGGAAGATTTTCGCCTGTGAAACGTCTTGCCATCTGTCCGAGAAAGGCACGTCCGGCACTCTCCTCCGGTCCGAGCATTACCTTTGTGAACTTGAAGTTTTTGGGTCCGTAGCATTCACCGCCGATGAATGCACCTGCTTTTGTATATATGAAATCTCCGCCGCCTTCACAGGTAACCATCAGGCAAAGCTCATTCAATGTTTCAAATTTAATCAAAATTATCTTCCTTTCTGTCAGCCTGTGAGTACAACGCCGTACATACCGCAGAATTCTGCGAGATCTCTTGCAACGCCCGAACCTACCGCATTGAATTTCCATGTTCCCTTATAGCGGTAAAGTTCGCCGACAACAAGAGCCGTAACATTGTCATAACACTCTGTAAGCTGGAATTTTGCTGTTTCCTTATTGGTATTGCTGTCAATTATTCTTGCGTAAACATTTTTTACCATTCCGAAATTAAGTCTGTTCTGTGATGCCTCATAAATTGTGATGGCAAAGGCTATTTTTTCAACATTCGGACTTACTGCCGCAAGGTCGATGGTGACCTCGGCATCGTCCTCACATTCCGTGATTATGTCGAAAACCTTATATTTCACGCTGTTGTCAGGGCTTGTGTCCTGTCCATAGAAAATGAACCATTCATCGCCCACTATTTTATTATCTGCACCGAGCATGAACGCCGAGGCATCAAGTTCACAGCGTGCATCATCGATATCCCAGCCGAGACCTATCTTGACTTTGTTTGAAGTGATAGCTATTTTCTGACCACGCATAAGCGGTGCTCCCGGATTTGCAACTCCCGGACGCTTGCGCTTAGGCGGTTTGAGCTGTGATGTCGGAGCTGAAGTACGTGGAGCCGAAGGCTGTGCCGAAGTATTGGTAACAATGCGGTTTGGCTGTGGATTTGACTGTACATAGCCGCCGTTTCTGTTGACAGGCTGATTATTGCTGTTGTTGAAATTCCGGTTCTGTTGATTGTTCTGATACTGATTGTTATTATTGTAGCCGTTATTCTGGTTATTGCTGTAATTCTGGTTCTGCTGATTGTTGTTATTGTAGCCGTTGTTCTGGTTATTGCTGTAATTCTGGTTCTGCTGATTGTTCTGATACTGATTGTTGTTATTGTAGCCGTTGTTCTGGTTATTGCTGTAATTCTGGTTCGGCTGACTGTTCTGATACTGATTGTTATTATTGTAGCCGTTGTTCTGGTTATTGTTGTAATTCTGGTTTGGCTGATTGTTCTGATACTGATTATTATTGTAACCGTTGTTCTGTCCGCCGCCGCTGCTTATAAATCCACCATTATTGCTCTGCTGATTATTAAAGCCGTTATTCTGCGGCTGATTGCTGAAACCGTTGTTTCGGTTGGGCTGATTGTTAAATCCGTTGTTCTGGTACTGCTGATTATTATTGTTATAATTGTTATTGTTGTTATTATAGTTATTGTTTGAATTGTTGCGGTTCTGATTGCTCATTCGCTCCATTTCTTCAAGCATCAGAAATGTCGTGATATTCTGGGTGTTCATTGCCCCGTATCCTGAATAAAGCGAGTTTGAATCGTAACAATTTCTGACATTCATCGGTACTCCGAAAGCATTCGTATTCATCATGCCAAGGCCGTTTATTCCGCCTCCGCCCATGTAGCCGCCGTTGAAGCCGCCGCCATTGAAGCCGCCGCCCATGCCATTAAAGTCATTGAACATATTAGATCCCTCCCCGAAAAATAATTATACACATATATTATACTACAAAATACAACATATTTCAATACAAGTTTCTGTCTGTTAACAATTTGTTCATATTATGTCATGAAATCTGATTTCCCTATAAGTTTTTTTAAGATGCCCATATATATGCTTTGTTAAAAAATGACAAATTTTGACCAGTCTATATGTCAAAGTAGTAAAATTTTCAGCGCATAAACTGAAAATACGTGACATTTCATTGCCGCTGTGTTATAATAAAAGCAAGGTGTTTTTCAGCATTATGTTGTAAAAATTATATGTCCATGCCTGAAATTGTTCGGTTCTGCGCTGTTTTTCAGCTCTCCGACTGTTTCAGTTCAATATATAATGAAAGGACCATTAAAAAAATGGATAATAACAGAAATTACGATGCACAGCGCCCTCGTAAAAAAGTCTCCAGACAAACTATGAGGGTAAGACGACTGGTTGCTCTGCTTGTCATTGCGCTTCTCGTCCTCATTCTTGTAATTCTTGCCTGCAAAGCCTGCTCGCCCAAAACCGATAATAAGGGCGGAAAGGACAGCAAATCCAAGACAACCACAACGACCACAACTGCGGTCACGACAACAATGCCAGTTCCAACAACAACTATCATAGTAACAACCGTTCCTACAACGACTGAGCCTGTAAACAACAGCGACTTCAAACTTGATAAGTACAGCTTTGAATTTGCCGTTGGCGAAACTCAGATGCCAAGAGTTCTCGAACATCCGGAGGGTTCAGGTGAATGGAACGAAATGTGGTCTTCAAGCGACGAAAATATCGCTACAGTTGACCAGTACGGCAATATCAAGGCTGTTGCCCCGGGTTCATGCCAGATCATACTCAGAGACGGCGGTGACCAGACTCAGGAGGTCCAGATCCAGATCACTGTAATCGGCAGTCCGAATGCCACTACCACAACAACCGCAAACGGTCTTACAGCAGATCCGCAGTCAACTGCTATGTCAGCACCTGCACCTGCAAAAATAAGCGATCCTACGGCACACTATGAAGGCAATACCCTTATTGTAAACAAGTCATACCCCCTTTCTTCCTCATACAACCCGAACGGTCTTGACCCGACCTGTGAGGAATGGTTCTATAAGCTTGTAAGTGCCGCTGCCAAGGAAGGCATCAACATATTTCTTTCATCAGGCTTTCGCTCATATGACCTTCAGCAGAGCATCTATAACAACTATGTAAACGAATCAGGTCAGGCTGCAGCAGATACATTCTCTGCACGTCCCGGATTTTCAGAGCATCAGACAGGTCTTGCTCTCGATGTAAATACTATCGATGACTCATTCGCAGGTACTCCCGAGGCAATATGGCTTGAAAATCACTGCTATGAATACGGCTTCATTATCCGATATCCACTGGGAAAAGATGCTATTACAGGATATAAATACGAACCGTGGCATATCCGCTATGTAGGCTCTGACGTTGCAAATCAGATACACGCTATGGGTGCAAATGCAACCCTTGAGGAATTGTACAACGTTACTTCACAATATGCAGAATAATAAACAAAAAGGACAGCTTCGGCTGTCCCTTTTTTTAAACCTGTTCAGTATCTGTCTGCATTCAGATTTTTGAGCATAATTTTGTTGACGACAAGGAAAAATCATGCAGGAATGCTTTCGCATTTCAAGTGATTTTAACGTAGTCATCAGCAAAATCTGCCGAAAAGCTGTGTGCTGACAGATGCTGAACAGGCTCTTATCCTATGATTTCCTTGTTGAAAAGACGCATAACGTCCATTTTCAGGCTTCGGTGCTGCGGAAGACTAAGTGTCGGATCACTTTCAAGCAGCTCCTTTGCACATTCCTGAGCTTTGTTCATAAGCTCCATATTACACGCTATATCGGCAATTTTCAGCGGCGGCAGACCATGCTGTGCGCTGCCGAAAAAATCACCCGGACCTCTCATTTTCAAGTCCTCCTCTGATATTTTGAAGCCGTCCGAGGTCGAGGACATTATCTTCATGCGCTTCACGCAGTCATCGGAAGTATTGTCGGTTATGAGTATACATGAGCTTTCATACTGTCCACGTCCAACTCGTCCACGAAGCTGATGGAGCTGAGAAAGTCCGAATCTCTCGGCATTTTCTATCACCATGACTGCCGCATTCGGAACATCCACGCCGACTTCGACAACTGTCGTACAGATAAGAACCTGTATTTCTCCGTCACGGAACTGCTTCATGACCTTTTCCTTTTCAGCCGCCTTCATCCTGCCGTGAAGCAAAGCAGTCGTATAGCCTTTCAGATCGCCCTGTGCGGCATTTTCAGCGTATGACTTGACTGCAAACAGGTCACTTTCGCTGTCCTCTATCATAGGGCATACGACATAAGCCTGCCGTCCCTCGTCCAGCCTTGCCCTGACAAAACCGAATGCCCTGTGACGCAGTTTGCCCGTGACCGCATAGGTCTGAACAGGCTTTCGTCCTTTCGGGAGCTGAGTTATTGCTGAAATATCAAGATCGCCGTAAATTATAAGCGCAAGGGTTCTTGGAATAGGTGTCGCCGACATGACCAGTTTATGCGGCGCATCGCCCTTTTCCGCAAGAGCCGCCCTCTGTGCCACGCCGAAACGGTGCTGTTCATCGGTAATTACAAGTCCGAGCGCCTTATACTCCACATCCTTCTGGATTATCGCATGAGTGCCGACTATGACATCTATATCCCCTGCCGCTATTTTTTCACGCAGTTCAGCCTTTTTCTTCGCAGTCGTAGAGCCTGTGAGCAGACATACGCTCACGCCGAACGGTTCAAGAAATTCCGAAAGCGTCCTGAAATGCTGGGATGCAAGAATTTCAGTAGGTGCCATAAGTGCAGACTGTACGCCGTTTTTTGCCGTAAAATAACAAGCTGCCGCTGCTGCTGCCGTCTTTCCGCTGCCGACATCGCCCTGTAAAAGCCTGTTCATCGGCACTTCACGGCAAAGATCTCCGATAATGTCCCTTACGGCATTTTTCTGACCGTCTGTAAGCTCAAACGGCAGTCCTTCTGCAAACGGCGCAATACTGATGCTTTTGTCCATTTTATATGCGGTACTGCGGCGGCTGCGTGACTTCATGAGCGACATACCTATCTGAAGCTTCAGCAGTTCATCAAAGGAAAGCCGCTGTCTTGCAAGCTCGGATGCCGCCTCACTCTGTGGAAAATGAATGTTTTCCAAAGCCTGCATAAGCGGACACAGACCGTATTTCATGAGAATTTCATCGGGCAGAGTCTCAAACGGCTCATTTTTCATGAGTTCAAGAGCCTGCCGCATATTTGTTCGTACCATGTTGGCGGAAAGTCCCTGTGTAAGCGGATATACAGGCTGTATCAGCACTTTTTCCTCATCGCTTATATAGACAGGTGCGGATATCTCCTTACGCATGAAATTGCCTGTGACCTTGCCGTACATATAGTAAGTTCCGCCCTCTTTGAGCGCCTGAAACGCATAGACGTTGTTGTATACCACGATAAGGATATCGTCAATGCCGTCGGAGGCTGCCGCCTTGCATATCACAAGACCGCCTTTTATGCGCTGGGGCGGAAGTTTCCTGAAAATCGTGAGTTTCAGGACGTTGTATTCGTTGAGGGCTGCCTGAACGACAGGGACATATGCACGGAAGTCAAGATATGACCTCGGAATGTGATATATCAGCTCATACGGCGAATTTATGCCGAGTTTACGGTATTTTTCTCCACGAGCCTTTCCAACGCCTTTAAGATCTTCTATTTCACTGAATAAATTTGCTGCCATAAAAAATTCCTTTAAGCATCACTTTGTCTTTTGGTAGAAAATAAAACCATTTTCAGCCTTGACTTTTTTGTATCCTGATTTTTGATAAAATGCATTTGTTCTTATATTCCATTCAGGAGTATCCAGACAGAACTTACGGACAGACGGAAAATAGTCCTCGATGCATTTCATCAGAAGTATTCCGTAACCTTTTCTGTGATAGATGCTGTCTATAAAAATTCGTCCGATATATAAGCTTTTATCCTTTTCATTAAGAAAAAGGACAGCAGCTCCTACTGATTTTCCGTCTGCCACGGCTTGGAATAAATGGCCTTCTACAGCCATTTCTCTGTGCCATTCCTGCGAATCGTATTCAGGTGGATAGTCCCCTTCCTTTCCGCCGACTTCTGTATCCGTTCCGAATGCTCTGACAGACATATCCACGATATTTTTGATTTGATTTAGTTCAGCTTTTATAAGATGCATTTGTTCTCCTTACACTTTACCAGCCATAAAACAGAACAAGGGCGGACAAAAAGCCCGCCCTGCAAATGTCTGAAATTATCTCTGCTCACATATGAGCTTGATAGCTGTTCTTTCTTCGCCGTCTATCTGAATGTTGGCAAAAGCCGGTATACAGATAAGGTCAATACCGATAGGGGCAAGATAACCTCTTGCTATCGCTATGGCTTTAACAGCCTGGTTAGCAGCACCTGCGCCGACTGCCTGTACTTCAACAGCCTTCTGGTCTCTGATAACGCCTGCAATAGCACCAGCTACAGAGTTTGGTAATGATTTTGAAGATACTTTTAAAATTTCCATAGATAATAACCCTCCTATTTGAGTAATTTTTTGTACGTTTCGTGCTGATTGTACTATCGGCCCCAAGTTTCTGCTCACTTCGTCAAGAAAACAATTTATCGTCACAGAAATTTTTCCCTCGTTCACTTCAATAAACGCAGTTACTTGGTACACTTATATTATACAATATTTCAGTATAAAATGCAAGACTCCAACGTAAACTTTGTAGATTATCTTATAATTAGCCTCTCAATTTTGTGCGTTTTGCCACTTTTTTCATCAAATTCTGTCAGCACTCCGCACAAAAAGCACTTGCCGTCAGCCTCTGTGAATTTTACAGGCATACGGAAACGCAGTCTGTCAACAGCAGACTTTATTTCAACGCCGAGACATGACTTTTCAGGTCCTGTCATTCCGGCATCGGTGATATAGCCCGTGCCGCCGTCGAGGATGCATTCATCAGCGGTCTGGACATGGGTATGAGTGCCGAAAACTGCCGTAACTCTGCCGTCGAGGTAATAGCCCATAGCCTTTTTCTCGGAGGTAGCCTCTGCATGAAAATCGACAAAAATATTTTTTGTATCGATATCGTCAAGAATTTCATCTATCTTTGTAAACGGGTTATCAAGCGGGTCAAGATAGACAGTTCCCATGAGGTTTACGACTGCCACGGAATATGCTCCCATATCGAAAACACATACGCCCTTTCCGACACAGCCTCCTTCAGGATAGTTGGCAGGGCGGATTATATAGTCACGTTCAAAAACGCCCAGTCCCTCTTTTCTGCGGAAGGCATGGTTGCCGGTGGTGATGATGTCTGCGCCTGCATTTATCAGCATATCAGCCGATTCTTCGGTTATGCCATTGCCTTTTGCTGAATTTTCGCCGTTTACGACCGTGATATCGACCGCATAAGTACGTTTCAGCTCGCTCAGCTTGGCGGCAAGGAATCTACAGCCGATACTGCCGACAACATCGCCGATGAAAAGTAATCGTTTCATTGAATATCCTTCTTTTCGTCAGTACAATCTTTTATCGCTACGAGTATATTTTATCACATACGGGCACTGATTTCAAGTATATTATTGCGATATGCCATAGCGATTTTTTTATAGGACATAAATACCGCAGTGACACTTGTCACTATTTTGCATTATTGCTGTGACAGTTGTCATTTTTTTCTTTATTCTATTGTATTTCAGAAAACTTTGTGCTATAATGATTACATAATGTATTCTGATATAACAGGAGGGATATTCCATGGCAGGATTTGAAAACCACATCGGCAAAATCGATATATCTGAAAATTACCTTACTGAACTCGTTACCCATGCTGTGACCGACTGCTTCGGCGTTACAGGCGTTTGCAATATCAACGTCTTCCGCTCGGCTGTTTCTGCTTTCACCGGCGGCAGGGCTTACAAAAAAAATAAGGGTGTCCTGATACGCACAAGCAAAGACGGCGGTCTTGTCATCGACCTGCACATCAAGGTCTCTTATGGCACGAATATCGCCGCCGCTGTAAACAGCATTATTAATAAGGTAAGCTTCACTGTTGAAGAAGCTGCCGGTCTTAATGTAAACAAAGTCAATGTTTTTGTTGACGAAATGAACGCATAATTCATGCCTTATCTTAGAATTGGAGGAAGATACTGTGATAAAAGGCTCTTTATTAAGGGACGCTATTATTTCTGCCGCTATTACCATCACCAACAGAAAACGTGAAGTCGATGAACTCAACGTATATCCTGTTCCTGACGGCGATACGGGTACTAATATGTCAATGACTATCAGCAATTCCGTTGTTGAACTGAAAAGACTTGATGACAAAGCCACTGTTGCCGAGGTCTCTGCCGCTGCCGCATCTGCATTTCTCAGAGGCGCAAGAGGCAACTCAGGCGTTATTCTTTCACTCATTTTCAGAGGCTTTGCAAAAGGACTTGCAGGTCTTGACGAAGCCAACTGCGATGCTTTTGCCAATGCCCTTAAATTCGGCGTTGAAGCTGCATACAAGGCTGTTATGAAGCCTGTTGAGGGTACTATCCTCACAGTTCTCAAGGCTTCCGCAAACAAGGCTGCCGAAATATCCAACCAGACCAACGATGAAGTTACATTCTGGAAAGAGGTATGCACCGAAGCCGAAACTGTTCTCGCACAGACTACAGAAATGCTCCCACAGCTCAAAAAGGCAGGCGTTGTTGACGCAGGCGGCATGGGACTTACAATAATCTTCAAGGCTATGACTGACGTATTCGACGGCGGCAAAATTGCAGAACCATCCGAACCGTCACAGTCTTCCGAGCAGTCTGCTGACTCATTCCGTACAGCCGTAAGTGAGTATGATGACGATATCAGATTTACCTACTGTACAGAATTCATGCTCGAAAAAAGCGAAAACTGTCCTGATGTATTCATGCTCCGTGCTTACCTTGAAACTATCGGTGACTGCGTTGTTGTTGTCGATGACGAGGAGATAATCAAGGTACACGTACACACCGACAACCCCGGCAAGGCTCTCCAGAAAGCCCTTGAATTCGGTCATTTCATCAATGACCCGAAGCCTAAGATAGAGAATATGCGTATCCAGCACGAAAACAAGGTCAAGGATGCAAAGGATGCCGAGGACGGCTATGTTACCGCTGAACCCGAAAAGGAATTCGGCTTTGTTGCTGTTGCCGCAGGTCACGGTATCGAGGCTATGTTCACTGACCTCGGTGCAGATGTCGTTGTAAGAGGCGGTCAGACCATGAACCCGTCCACTGACGATATTCTCCGTGCAATTCTCAAAACTCCGGCTCATACCGTATTCGTTCTTCCGAACAACAAAAATATTATCATGGCGGCTGAACAGGCTGTAAGACTTACTGACAGAAAGGTATGTGTCCTCCAGACAAGGACAATTCCTCAGGGTATCGCCGCTATGCTCGCATTCGATGAGTCACAGGGACTTTCCGAAAACAGAATAAATATGACCAAGGCATTTGAAAAGGTCTCAACGGGTCTTATCACTTTTGCCGCAAGAAATTCCGAATTTGAAGGTCATCAGATAAAAGAAGGCGAAATTCTCGCTCTTGAAAACGGCAAGCTCTCATTCACCGACAAGGATATCAACAAAGCCGCAGTCAAGCTCACAAAGAAGCTCGCAAAGGGCGATGTAAGCTATGTTACACTGATTTACGGCGCTGATGTCACCGAGGAGAATGCCGAACAGCTCCAGCAGACTCTCCAGTCAAAGCTCAGCGACAAAATTGAGGTCATGCTCGTAAACGGCGGTCAGCCTGTTTATTACTATATCATTTCTGTGGAATAACTCAAAAGGGACAGTTTCGGCTGTCCCTTTTTTTGCTCTTATAATTTTTTGTTGTAATATGCTGAAACACCTGCGAAAATAAGTGAATAAACCACTATTGAAATTTCAAGTGTCATTGCAACGATCTTGCTGAATGCAGCCGATATAAGAATTGCCAAAACTGTTACAAAAAATGCTATAAAGAAAGAAGTCTGCATTGTTTCCTTTATAATTTCCTTATTACGCTCATCTGTCTGCTGAATATACATCTCTTTCAGCTTTTTTTCGTCTTTCAGCGCATTGCTGAATCTTACGCAGTAACCTATAGTTATAGGTAACATTCCAACTGCTATGCCGCCAAGCAAGCCTGCATAAACAGGAGCATTTTTCTCTAAAAAGGTTTTTTCTGCAATAATAACAAGCAGGAGCAATATACCAATTATACGCATTATTACTAACTTCTTCTGTATTTTCTTTTTGTATTCTTCCATGATAATTCCTCCTCAAAGATTTTCCTCGCCCTCGAAAATGAACAGTTCCTCAATGGTTATCCCGAAAAACTGCGCCGCTTTGTGTGCAAGCGTGAGGGACGCATTATATTTCCCGTTTTCAAGTGATATGATGGTCTGCCTCGTCACGCAAAGCACATCAGCAAGTTCCTGCTGCGTGACCTTTCTGGCTTTCCGAAGCTCCTGTATTTTATTTTTCATCTTTTTCTTCCTTTCCATCCTTTGAATATGCCATTACAACTGCAACAGCGATCCCCAATGCCATCCACGGCAATGCCGCTTCAAAAAAAACAAACATAATTTCACTTCCTTTTATGTGATGTAAAGCTTGCTTTACCTTTGCTGTGATTATAGTATAGCACGCTTTACATTTTTTTGTCAAGTCTACTTTACATATTTTTTTGTTTTAACTTATTCCGAGACACAGAAAAGTCCACGTATTCCCCGATACGTGGACTTTTTTCCTATTCCATATCCTTATTATTTTGTCTCTTTTTTTTATTTCTGTGCGAAATTATCGTTGCTATCAGCACCAGTGTTATGACGATCATTTTTCCCAGTACGACAAGTGCTGCGGCAGCATATACATCTCCGCCCTCCCCATGAGGCAATTTCCCGGACATCACCTTATAGCTGCGACTAACGGGATAGATACTATAGTGATCAGATTTTTTTCATGTATTCTTTCTTATCCATTATTAAAAGCCATCTTTTTTCATCATTTTTCTTCTTTTAATTGCCTTGACTATATATGTTATCTGTATTGCAGCACAAAGCGGAAGTACGGGAATTATGCATAAGATCAGGCAAGTGAAAGCAAATGTATCAGATACTGCTCCCCAGCCATACCATGTACTCGCCATGAACGAGAAACCGCCGTAATATGAATATAAACTGTTCAGTCCGATAAGTATTATCGGAACAAATGAGACTGCGAACAATACATTGAACCATTTAGGCGAACTGACTGTATCCTGCTTTTTCTGCTGTGATCTTTTTACTAAAAAACTGATAAGATAGCCTATCTGATACAAAAGCGAGCCTACAAGGATGAATCCGAACGCTGATGAATACGCATTGCCAAAAGCATCGGATATTCCGCATTTTACCGCTTCATAGCCAGCCGCACAAAGATATGAGATAACACCCGCTGCTGATAAACCCAGAAAAATTTTTGATATTTTCATAGCCGTTCCTCCTTTAAAGTATTGGTTTTTATTTCATTGTCTGTATTATATCACAGCGGCTGTCTGAAATAAAGATGCTATTTGTCACTTGGTATGTGACATTTGTCACTGTTTCCCTGCATTACGTATTTTTTGTATATCATGTATAATTTCGATGTTGATAATTGTGTAATATTCCAAAGTTTCAAAAAACTTTTTCAATATTCAATGGGTTTGCATTGAAATGAGCCTCAATTCTGACCCCTTATGAACGATGCTTTTCGTTCAGAAAGGAGGTTTCATAATGCCCGGAAATGATCTGAAATCAAAACGCAGTGCTTTCTGCCGCTATTACACTTTGCTCGGCAATGCCGAAGAAGCCGCTTTAAAGGCTGGATTTGACAGGAAAAATGCACTCGCCGAAGGTGTAAAATGCCTTAGCTCAGACAATTGCCGCAAAAACATTGCGTCTCTCAGAAAAAGTCTCTCCGACAGCGGAAACGTCACTGCCGCACTAAGAAGGCTTGCTTTCGGGAGCTGTTCCGATGCCGTTCATCTTGTATTTGCAGAGGAACTTCCGCCGCCTGACATTCTTGACAGACTTGACCTTTTCAACGTTTCGGAAATGAAGCGTGACAAGGGCGGAGGTATCGAAATAAAGTTTTTCGACAGACTCAAAGCCATTGAAAAACTTTTCGAGCTTGAAAATGCTTTCTCCGACCGTGACAAGGCGGCTGATCTTCTGAAGGCACTTTCATCTTCTGCTGAGGAGGGCGGAGAAATTGACGATATCTAAGCTCTCGGCTAAGCAAAAGCTTACTGTCAACTGGTGGAAAACGCCGAAATACCGTGACTATGACGCTATAATCTGCGATGGTGCGGTAAGAAGCGGCAAGACTCTTTCAATGTCTCTGGGATTTTTCATATGGGCATCAGGTTCGTTTGACGGCAGTGCATTTGCGGTGTGCGGCAAGACTATAACCTCGCTCCGCAGAAACGTCATAACGCCCCTCCTGCCGCTTCTCAGGGAATACGGCTTCAACTGCATGGAAAAGGTCAGCCGCAATTACATCGACATCACATTTCTCGGCAAAACCAACCGTTTCTACCTTTTCGGAGGCAAGGACGAAGGCTCGGCAGCCCTCATTCAGGGCATGACTCTCGCAGGCGTTTTCTTCGACGAGGCGGCTTTGATGCCACGTTCTTTCGTCGAACAGGCTCTCGCAAGATGCTCAGTAAACGGCTCAAAGATGTGGTTCAACTGCAACCCCGACAATCCTGCACACTGGTTCTATAACGAGTGGATAAAAAAGGCTGACGAAAAAAATGCCCTCTATATCCATTTCACTATGGACGACAATCCGTCACTCTCGGAAAAGCTGAAAAATCGCTATAAAAGGCTGTACTCAGGCGCTTTCTATGAACGTTTCGTACTCGGAAAATGGACTGCCTCACAGGGCATCGTCTATCCGATGTTCAACGAAAAACTTCATGTATACAGCGGCGAAATACAGTGCGAAAGATACGTTATATCATGCGATTACGGCACAGTAAATCCGTCCTCATTCGGTTTATGGGGACTCAGCGGCGGCGTGTGGCACAGGATAAGGGAATACTACTACTCCTCAAAAAGAGAGGGCGGTTCACGTACCGACGAGGAACACTATGCCGCTCTTGAGGAGCTTGCAGGCGGCAGACATATATCAAAAGTCATAGTTGACCCGTCTGCTGCAAGCTTTATCGAATGTATACGACGGCATGGAAAATTTCCCGTTGTAAAGGCTGATAATGACGTTATCAAAGGCATCAGGCAGGTAAGCTCCGCTCTGAAGCAAAATCTGCTGAAAATAAACGAATGCTGTACCGACATTATCAGAGAGTTCCGACTTTACTGCTGGAATGAAAAAACAGGCATGGATGCTCCGATAAAGGAAAATGACCACGCTATGGACGATCTGCGGTATTTTGTGACCGACATGATGAGATCCGACTGCTCAGATAATTTTGTTGCTTTCTCAGTTTCACGGAAACATCGTTCAGAAGATACACGAAAGGAGGATATATGAAACTTTTCAGAAAAAAAGATACGCCGTCACCTGTCACACCTCAGCTCATTTCTGCACAGCGCTGTCCGTCTGCGAATATCGGACTGCCTGCCGCTGTTGAACCTTTTGAAAAGGAGCTTTATGAAAGACTGCGCTTTGCTGTTCCGTTAATTGATGCCGCTCTTATGAAAATAGTCCGTCTCACGGGCGGTTTCAGAGTGGTATGCTCCGACGAAAATTATCAGAATGAGCTTGACAGATTTCTCGAAAATGTTCCCGTCGGCGTTTCAGGACGGTCTATCGGTACTTTTGCCGACAACTTTCTCAACAATATGCTGACCTGCGGCAGTGCTGTGGGTGAGATCGTGCCCGATGCCGATGAAAAACGTATTGCAGGACTGTGGATAGGCGATATCTCAAAAATACGCATAACAAGCGGAAAAACTCCGTTCACAAGGCAGTATTCCGTTGTTTCACAAGACGGCAGCCATGAAGCTGTTGAACATCCCGAAAATATCCTTTATGCATCTCTTACAGGCGGTCATTCGCTTCTGCGTGGTCTGCCTGCACTAAGCAGTATACTTCTCCGCATTTATGAATGTATCGGTCAGAATTTCGACCGTGCAGGAAATGTACGGTATGCCGTGACTTACAAGCCGTCAGGTGATGCCTGCGACATGGTTTACAACCGTGAAAGAGCACAGATGATAGCCCGTGAATGGGCTGATGGCATGAATTCGGCTAAATACGGTCAGGTCAAAGACTTCGTCGCTGTCGGTGATGTTGATATCAAGGTCATCGGCGCTGAAAATCAGCTTTTTGATACGAATGTGCCTGTCCGTCAGCTTCTTGAACAGCTTATTGCAAAGCTATCGATTCCGCCGTTTCTGCTTGGTCTTAACTGGAGCAGTACCGAGAGAATGTCCGCACAGCAAGCGGATATCCTGACATCGGAGCTTGAATATTACCGCAGACTTCTTACTCCTGTTCTGTGCGATATAGGCAATGCGTTTCTGTGCTCCATAGGCGCAGAGGGTGAATGCAGCGTGGAATGGGACAATATCAACTTGCAGGACGAAAAGGAGCTTGCAGAGGCAAGACTGAAAAATGCTCAGGCTTTGGAAATTGAGATGAGACTTGCAAAGGAAAATAATTAAACCGCAGAACAGGGAGCACGAAAGTGCGCTCTCCCATATTGCAGAAAACTGATTTGGGGACGTCGAGGACGCCGTCCCCTACAAAACAATAAAATCAAATTGGAGGTAACCTTATGTACAACGATATCAAACTTGAAAAAGGCTTATACAATCTCAGCGGCAAATCATTCACTGCCGCCCTCGAAGAACTTGACCCGTCATCAGCTTACAGCGGCACTCCGCTTGAAAAGCTCGATGCCTTTGAACGTCAGCTCAAGCGCTTCAATATCCGCATCAAGGGTGCTGACTGCGACTGTGTTGAAAAGTTTTTCTCAACTACTGAATCTGCCGTCCTTTTCCCTGAATTCGTCACAAGATGCATCAGAAAAGGCTTTGACGAAACGGTACTCTCTGCCGTCTGCGCCGCAAAGACCATGAGTCAGAGCGGTCAGTACCTCGGCTGTACCCTCGATGACTCAGCCGCATACACCACAACTGACCAGACTGATTCACTTCCTGCCGCTTCTGTTACCGAGAGCGAGACTGCTACTGTTCTTGCCAAGTACGGCAGACTTATCAGCGCTTCATACGAGGCTGTCCGTCAGCAGAGACTCGACGTTTTCGGCATCATGCTCAGAAGTATCGGCGTAAAACTCGCTGTTTCCGTGGTAAAAACGGCTGTCGATGTGCTTGTTGAGGATGCAGACGAAATCGAAACTACTGAACTTACATACGCCGACCTTGCCGCTCTCTATGGTACTTTCGACTGCTTTGACATGACGACCGTTATCGCTTCTCCTGAAATTGCATCAAAGATCGCCGCTATGGAACAGCTTTCCGAATGCCGTGTAAACGCTGACGGCAAGCTCATTCTCCCGTTCGGCGCTGAGCTTGTAAAGACTGCCGCCGCCGATAACGATACGATCATTGGTATCGATAGAAATTTTGCCCTCGAATTTATCACAAGCACCGACCTCGTTATGGAGACTGACAAACTTATCGACCGCCAGCTTGACCAGATAACCGTTTCAATTACCTGCGGCTTCAGAAAGATCACACCTGATGCCGTAAAGATCCTCACTATCACTACCACATAATGTATTTCCGCTGATTATCGGGGCAAACCTTTCTGAGGAAAGGTTCTTCCCCGAACCCCTTTCCAAAGACTTTTAATATAATGGTGGATGTCACACCTGACATACGTCAGGTCAGCGTGTCAAAAAACTTATTTGGGGACGTCGAGGACGCCGTCCCCTACAAATACATTAACGAAGAATAGCTGAATTGTAGGGGCTGGCGTCCTCGACAGCCCTTGTTTAACGAAATAATTTCGACTTTTTCAACAGACTGACCTGACATACGTCAGGTATAGCATCCACTAATACTGAAAGTTTTAGGAAGGGAGTCTGAGGGCGACTCCCCACGGGGTGGCGGGCATCAGCCAACCCTTTTTCAAAAGGGTTTCCCTCAGTAAACAGCCGGAATACATACATGAAAGGAGCTTATCATGACTAAAGATGAACTTGAAAAAATTAACAAATTCACACGCCGCAAATTCGCTGAGGACGAGCTTTACACTTTTTCCGTCATTCTCTGCGACAACGATATCGACCGTGACCTTGAAAGCTTTTCCGACAAGGCTCTCGACACGCTGAAAGATTGCTTCGTCGGCAAAACAGGCGTTTTCGACCATAACGCAAGCACTGTCAACCAGAATGCACGTATCTATGATACGGAGGTCATATGCGATAATTCCAGAAAAACCAAGGACTGCCGCCCATACAGATACCTTAAAGCCAATGCATACATGGTACGCACTGACGAGAATAAAAACCTCATAGCAGAAATTGACGGCGGCATAAAAAAGGAAGTCAGTATCTCCTGCGCCGCCGCAAAAAAGATATGCTCGGTCTGCGGCTGTGACAAAAACAAGGACGGCTGCAACCATGTCAAGGGAAAATTTTACAGCGACCGCCTCTGCCATACCATTCTCGACAAGATCACAGATGCCTATGAATGGAGCTTTGTTGCCGTTCCTGCACAGGTCAACGCAGGCGTTACAAAGCGCTTTACTTCTGACGATGTATCCACATCTTCCGTCGCTTCGGACATCAGAGCCGCTGACAATGAACTCCGCCGTGACATACGCCGCCTTGCCTTTTTTGCAGGAGGTACCGCCGCCGCCGAGCTTGCCTCTGTCTCCGCAAAAAATATGACCACCCAGCAGCTTATCAGCTATAAGAAAACTTTCGAGAGCCGATGTAAAGGCGGTATCAGGATACAGCTCGATGTTTCTGATAAAAAGCCCGACAACAGCGATTTTTCCACAAGATAGGAGGTAAAATATGGATATTGAAACTATCTGCGCTCTGTTCACTCTTTTTTCGGGAGAGGATTCCGACGACTATCTCATTATAATCAATATGTCCATGACAGAAGTCGGTCATCTTGTAAAATCTGATACGTCAATTGCAGATGAACGCCTGAATTTCCTCTGCGCCGCACTTGCAAACTATCACTACCATCAGGCTATGTGCAGCCGTGAAAATTCTGCCGTTACATATGCAGGAAAAATGAACCGCACTCAGACCGATATTTCGCTTATCTATGCCGAAAAACTGCTCAGGAGCTATATTGCCCTCTGCTATGACATAATGAAAGCGACCGACTTCATTTTTATCGGCTTTTCAAGCGGAGAGGAGGCACTCCATGCTGAATGAACTTATTGAAAACGTTATTGACAAGCTCACCGACTACGGCGCAGAAAACGTATACAGCGCATTTGATGCCGCACCGCTTGCCGACAAGGGACATGACATCTTCACTGTTGTAAGCGTTGCCGAATTTGAAACAAGCACGCCGATATATTCCCTCAGCTATATTTATCTGCCGTTCAAAGCAGAATTTGAGATAAAGGTCACAGGCTCAAAAGACATTTCCATGACAGACCTTTATGACTATTTTGATGAATATATCCAGCCTGCACTTGAAGATATGTCCGATCTCAACTGCTCGCTGAAAAAACTGTCAGTCAGATATGACAGCAATATTCAGCGGCTTGTCCTCACTGTCCGTGCTGCTGCAAACGGGCTGAACAAGATAGAAAGGAGCACATCTTCATGAGCACCTCAACATCGCTGACTCACAATGAGGCTCTGCCGCTGAATATCGGTTCATACACGCTCTACTGCGACAATGTTAAGGTTACTATGGCAAAAAATATCATCGATGAATGTTCCGTTACAGGTTCGCCGCTTCTCGGAGGTGTCGGCTATAAGGGACTGCGTGTAACCTTCACCTGCAAGATATACAATGACGATGATCCCTACAGTTTCCTCGTCTATCTGTGTACAAGGGCACGTTCATATATGAACTATGACATAACATATAACGGCATCGTTTTCAAAAGCTGCTATTTTCAGCACTACGATTTCGAGGACAGCGGCAAAAACTATGCTACTGTGAGAATCACTTTCCTTTCTCAGGAAAGCATTGCGGAGGAATCACCATGACAGTTTCGGTTATCACTATCGAAGAAGACCTTACTGAAACCACTCACACAGATATCATCTCATTTTCATTCAGAAAAAATGCCTATATTCCTTATACTCAGCTTTCAGTGCAGTTTGTGACCGCAACAGGCACTATTCCCAATGCCGCTGAAATAAAGCTTGTTATTGACAATAATGTTGTCCATCACGGGCTTATAGATACCGTTGAAACACGCACGAACTGCTCCAAAAATATCCATACCATCACGTCAACAGGCTTTACCTCTCTGCTGTGCCGCAACCAGATAGAACCCGGTCTGAAGCCGAATATCTCGCTGAACAGCCTCATGGACGGCTTCTACACTATTCCTTATGTCACCCACGAAAACAACTCCGACACAAGCAACTATATATATGTAAAGAATAATTCGTCAATGTGGGACTCAATTGCCAATCTTTCATACAAACTCCTTGGCACTTATCCGTATATCAGGGAGACAAACAAGGTCATGATAACGCCTTTCACTGCGCCTGTCACATATACATTTTCAACTACTGAAAGAATTGTCCTTGGTCAGGGCGTGAACTACAGACGGCTCATAAGCAACTATCATATGGCTGATATCAACGGAGAATACGGCACTTTCGACCTCGAAGACGCTGACGTTCTCCGAAAAAAAATTGTCCGCCATGAATATTTCGACCTTGACCGCCGCTTTCTTCATGACCCTCAGCAAGCCCTTGTCTACAGGGACAAATTTGACAGCCGTGAAAGCAAATTCACCTATATCGAATACTACGGCTATCGTGGCGAAGATCTGTTTGACAAGGTGAAGACAAGCCCGCTTTCTACTCCAATGCGAATCACCGATATCATGATAAAAGGCTCTGACAGCCGTATCATCACACGTCTTTCCTATTATATCGATAAATTCCCGAAATAACAAAAAACACAGCACCACCGCTATATTGCCAACGCTGCTTTTTCTGAGGGAAACCCTTTTGAAAAAGGGTTATCCCGAAAAAAGCAACGTCAGCAATAAAGTGATGATGCTGTTTTTTTAGCCTAAAACTACGCTGATTTCGTTTACATCTGCAAGCTTTCCGGCAGGTACATAGCAGCCGTCAAGCTTTGTGCCGTTGAGGAAAATTTCCTTTACGCCGCTCTGAACGTGTGCGGAGTTGTCAACGGTGATATTGAGCTTTTTGCCACGGAAATTCTTCTCTATCTTAAAGCCGTCCCATGATGACGGAATCGACGGTGAGATAACCAGTCCGTCTGCATCAGGACGCATACCGCAGATACCCTCAACACAGCCTACCATAACGGTTGAAGCTGTACCTGTGAGCCAGTGAACATGAGCACGTCCTTCATAAGGTGAAGCCTTTGACTCGGTGAACTGACCGTGAACATACGGTTCCATTACACGTATTTCAGCCTTTTCGTTCATTGCGGCAGGTGAGCTTTCCATGAAGTACTCAAATGCACGGTCGCCGTGTCCGAGAAGTGCCTCTGCAAGAATGAGCCAGCCCTGTGTCTGTGAGAAGATACCGCCGTTTTCCTTGGTATCGTCATTGAAAATGTGCATAAGAGCACCCTTGAAATAGTGCTTCTTATACGGCGGATCGAGAAGTTTTGCACCGTAGGGGGTATTGAGTATCCTGTGAACGCTTTCCATTGCAGTTTCAGCCTGATCCTTAGCTGCAAACCCTGAGATAACAGACCATGACTGAGGATTGAGCCACATACTTGCTTCGGGATCGTTCTTTGCGCCTACGATAGCGCCCTCCTCACGTATGCCACGGATAAATCTGTCCTCGTCCCAGCATTTTTCAAGCGCACTGCCGAGTTCAGCCTGAACCTTATCGAGATAGCTTATATAATCAGCATCATTTCTGTCTGATGCCATTTTCTTCATTACGGACATAGCATAGTAGAGCTGGAATGCAACGAATGTAGACTCGCCCTTTGCGCCAAGACGGAGACAGTCGTTCCAGTCAGCATGGAGACCGGCAGGCATTGAATGTTCGCCGAGACGCTCCATTGAGAAGCGGATAGCATTCTTGAGATGGTCATAAACAGTATCCTCGCCGCCGTTTGCATATACGATCACCTCGTCAAGGAATGCCTTGTTGCCGCTTTCGCCGATATACTTGACTATAGTCGGGAACAGCCAGAGAGCATCATCTGCACGGTATGACGGATGACCTGTTTCCTTTACGTATGACTCGTCATCAGGAGTATCCTCGTGACCTGCATTATGTGTGAACTTAACAAGCGGAAGTCCGCCGCCGTTGTCAACCTGAGCGGAAAGCATGAAGCGAATCTTCTCTGCTGCCATTTCGGGATCAAGATGAATGATACCCTGAATATCCTGAACGGTATCACGGTAGCCGTAGCCGTTTCTTAAACCGCAGTAGATGAATGATGCGGCTCTTGACCAGATGAAAGTGATGAAGCACTGATAAGCGTTCCACACGTTTATCATGTTGTTGAATTCTGCTGACGGAGTTTCGACCCTGAAGTTTGAGAGCTGACCGTGCCAGAAATCCTTTAATTCCCTGATATCAGCCTCAACTCTGCCGTTTGCCTTGTATTCATCGAGAATTGCGGCAGCCTCACTGCTTTCACGCTGTCCGAGAATATATGTAAGCTCGATGGTCTCCCCTGCCTTTAAAGTTATATCAGACTGGAGAGCACCGCATGAGTTGCTGTTGAAGTTCATGATATCGCCGCAGTTTCCTTTTTCGACAGCGATAGGGTTGGAGTATGTGCGGTATGTGCCGATGAAATCGCTGAGACTTCCGCAGCTTGAATTTACCTCTGCGCCAACAACACCGAGAAAACGGCTTCTGCGGTCTTTGCCGCCGTTTTCGCTGATAGTCTGCATGATGCGGTTGTCAACGAATTCAGTCTGGGAAATGAACAGTGAATACTGGAGGTTTACCTGATCCTGTTCATAGTTGTCCTCGTTTGTGAACTCAACAAAACCGAAAACAGAGAGTTTGCGGTCTTTTGAGCTGTTGTTCGTGATTTTTGAATGCCATACCTCATAGGTCTTCTTGTACGGCACATAATATGTTGTTTCAGACTTTATTTCAGCATATTCAGATGAAATAACAGTGTAGGCAGTACCGTGGCGGCACTCGCTCTTGTATTTGTCAAGCGGCTTTCCGACAGGCTGCCATGAAGCAGACCAGTAGTCGCCGTCCTCGTTGTCACGGATGTAGATATAGCGTCCCGGGAGAGCCATATCAGAATTGAAGCGGAAACGTGTGATACGTCCCTTTGCGCCTGATTTAACGAAGCTGTAGCCTGCGGCATTATTTGAGATCATTGCGCCGTATTCAGGGTCGCCGAGATAGTTTGCCCACGGTGCAGGTGTAGCAGGATTTGTGATGACATATTCTTTGTTTTCGAGGTCAAAATGTCCGTACTGCATATATTATTCTCCTTTTTATTTCCTCACATACTGATACTGGAGCTTCTTCCGTTTTTCCACCTTAAGGCAACACCGCACAAAGCACGTCTGACGACTTTGTACGATGTTGCCTTAAATTATGTGAGAGTATTATAATGTTACTATTATACCATTATTTTTCGGTTCATGCAATAGTATAGTGCTTATACATTACATTTTTCGCACGTTAAAATAGTGTAAACGTGTTAAAATGTTTAGCGTATTTGATAATCTGATTTTTCACCTTGTATAAAAATGCTAAATACGATTATATATATTATGGTATATTAACGATTGACATATTTTTCTGTTAGTTGTATAATAAATGTATGGAATACAAATAGTTTTTTCAACTTTTCCACATAGTTTTCAACAGAAAGGCGGATGAACATGAATAACGATTATAATCAGGATAATAACTATCCAGCACCTCAGCAGCAATGGAATCAACAGGCACCTCCACCATATAACAACGAATACGGCTACATGAGAATGCGTTCATACGAAGAAGAAAAAAAATCGCCGATAACCATATTTCTGATATCGATAATAGCAATTCTTCTGGTTGCAATATGTCTTCTCGGCGGCTTTCTTCTCGGACGTGGCAAACCTAAAGACAATGAACCGCAGAATGAATCCATAGCAGCTGAAGTCACAGAACCTCCGACTGAACCGCCAACAGAACCTCCGACTACGGAAGCTCCTGCAACTCAGCCGCAGACTGTCATTGTTACAGTTACAGTAACAGAAGTTCAGGTATCTATCGTGACAGTTATGGTAACTGAACCTCCGAAACCCAAGAGCGTTGATCCGCCGGCAGTATATCAATGTGATGTACGTGTAAATACGCAGACTACCGACCTGAATATGCGTGACTCTGCATCAATGGGCGGAAATATTATCGGCAGTATCCCTAAGGGTACAGTTATTCCGTACTACGGCAGTGTCGGGAACTGGGGCGTTGTCAAGTATAACGGAATATACGGCTATGTCAGCATGGATTACATTGTAGCAGCTTCATCCTACAGCAGCAACAGCCGCAGCGGATATATCGGCTATGGTACAGTAACCGCAAATGACGGACTGAATATACGTTCAAGCGCAACTACAAACAGCTCAATACTCACCACCCTCAAACACGGCGCATCGCTCGACATCATCAGCGTCACCGGCAGTTGGTACTATATCACTGCAAGCGGATATACAGGCTATGTCAGCAGTGAATACGTAAATGCATATTTCTATTGAGCATAAGATATTACACAACATGAAAGGAGACATCGTTATGAAATTTAACAAAGCCATTATCGCACTAATCTCCGCATTCACCATGATTTCGGCTTGTTCATGCGGCGGAATAAATAATATTGCAGAATCCCCCGCCGGCGAAGTAAAACAGGAGACTCAGCAGTCTGTATCAGTAGGCTATATCACTTTATCCGACGGAGAAACTGCTGCCGATCTTTATGACAATATTAATGGAAATGTTACAGTAAAAATGTTTGAAGGCGATGCTATAACCGTTTATTCAATAGACGGCGAATGGGCAAAAATAAATTACGGCGGCAAAGAAGGCTATACACAGCTTAAAAATATTTCTTTCACCCAGCCTGAAAAGGAGGAAACTCAGAAAATGGCCGAAGCTGCTGAACCTGAACAGAAAAGCGACAATAATAGTGCGCCTTTGGTAAATAATGAAATAAACAACGAAATAAAAATAGTAATGCTGAGTGATAATGACGGTTTCAAAGTGGCAGATCCTGTTAAATCATATCCTTCCTATACTCCGCAGTCAACTGCTCAGGATGGATACTGCAATGCACGTTCAGTTTATATTTTCTCTCAGCCTGACCAAAGCAGCACCAAACGTGAAACTGATATGCTTTATCAGGGAGATCCTGTCAAGATACTCGGCAGTGTTAACGGTTGGTATTATATCTCAACAGATAACGGAAGCAACGGACTTCTGCACGGATATGTTTCTCAGTCTTATATAACCATAGGCAAAAATGAAGTTCAGAAAATCAACTACAGCGCTACTCAGGGTCAAGTCAAAGCAGGCATGACAGCATGGATAAATTATTCGCCAAGTAAAACGGATAACAAAGAAGCTGTTTCAGGCGGAACTTCTTTCTCAATTATCGGAAATGCGAATGACTATTGGTATCAGATACAGTACTACGGCGGTACAGGATGGATAAGCTATAAAATGGTTGATGTCTGGTAACAGATTAACGGCACTCTCAATTGGGAGTGCCGTTTATTGTGCAGTCTATATACAAAGGAGAAAAGCCTTATATATCATTGCTGTATACAAAAAATCAAAGCATAAAAATCGAGAAAAAAACCGAAAAATTTTTTATTCGGCATATTTTTGTTGAACATTTAATTAACGGTATTCATATACACTTTGTATTATACTTAAAAAATTATCCAGTTTGATTAATTTACAATTAACGCAATTTATTCTAAGAAAAAAACAACGCTGTTTAGGCGAAAAAATGACAATCAGCAATAATTGCCAAAAAAATCACAAAATCCGTTTAAACTTTGCGTATTTAGTTTTCGGACTGTAATATTTTTGGATTTATTAACATGAAGTTAATATATATATTTACACAAATAAAAGCAATTTAGTGCTACTTTCGAGCAATATTGTCAATTGAAACTTGTCCGAAGTTATCATATAATACAAGTGTCGGATGCGGTAAGTCACGGAAAATCGGCTTATCCTCCGTATGATTACTTAAGATGCATTTATGTATCCTGTAACAAAAACCGGCAATATGAAAATGTCCCTGCAATTTCGGTTCAAACTCCGCCGAATATTAAATGTAACAGATTATTATGGTAAACAATGAACGTGAATAAACTGTTTTAAACATAATTGCCTATAATATGTTTAATCGCCTTAAAAGCAGTTTGAAATTGTTTTACAATACTGAACAACATTTACATTAAAGCAGGCTTTCATACGGCACTTCGGAATCGTGCCAGCCGTGGGGTCGTCATGTATAGAGGGTGCATGACAACCTTGAGAAAACAGCGGCCTTTTGGGCTTATGAGAGGGTGTCAATCAGGTCGTTGTTTTTCGGATTCCGTATAATCCATTCTTCATCTATACTCTACTTTTTCTTATTTTCAAAGGACGGTTTATGCCGTCCTATTTTTTTGCTAAACAAAGCGGTATATCAGCATTTTCTCTGATATACCGCCATTTTTTACTGTTTCTGTGTTTCGCCGTTGCCGTTGCCTATATGAGTATGACCTATCTGCGATTTGAGTTTCCTGATAGTATAGCCCTCGTTCACCTTCATCGTTCCACGATCTATCGCAAGCGCATAGTCAGGAATATCCTTGGTCACGGTCGTTCCTGCGGCTGTATAGACTGCCTTTCCGAGCTTCACGGGAGCAATGAGATTGGTGTTACAGCCGATAAAACTGTTGTCACCGATAACACAGCGTCTTTTTTCGATACCGTCATAGTTGACAGTGACCGTTCCGCATCCCACGTTTACACGCTTTCCGATGTCGGAATCACCGATATATGCAAGATGTGCGATCGCCGTCTTTTTGCCGATATTCGAGTTTTTCAGCTCAACAAAATCGCCTATCTTCGTGCCCTCATCTATAGATGTATTCGGACGGATATGAACATATGGGCCAATTGCCACATCATCGCCCATACTTGAGTCAAACGCCTGAACTGTATAGAGATTTACACGGTTTCCGAGAGTGCAGTTTTCAATTATGGTATTCGGGCCAAGCTTGCAGTTTTCGCCGATAACAGAGCCTCTGCGGATAATAGTTCCGGGGAGTATCTGTGTGCCTGCGCCTATTTTTACGCTTCTTTCTATTATTATACCGTCTGTACAGAGAAACTCAACGCCGTTCAGGAGATGCTTTTCAATAACGTTCATTCTTGCGTAGTCGTTAAGTGCAAGGAGGTCTTTTCTGTCATTTGCTCCCCTGATTATCTGTGCATTTTCGGATTTGTATGCACCTGCGTTAAGTCCATTAGAAATTGCAAGTGAAATAGTATCCGTTAAGTAATATTCATTCTGAGCATTGTCGTTGGTTATCTGACCTAAAAGTGAGATAAGGTCGGATGTTCTGAACCAGTATGCGCCTGAATTCACCTCTTTTACAGCCTTCTGTGCATCATTTGCGTCCTTTTCCTCAACAATTCCGCTAATTCCTGTTGCTGTGCGGATAATTCTGCCGTAGCCGTGCGGATCGTCAAGTTCAGCCGTGATGACTGTTACAGCATTCTGCTGTGTATTATGTATAACAAGGGCATTCCTTATGGTCTCGGCATCAATAAACGGCGCATCTCCGCATAAAACAAGAGTATTTCCGCTTTCATCCTCTTTGAGGAAAGGGATAGCCTGCATTACTGCATGACCTGTGCCAAGTCTTTCGGACTGGAGTGCAGTTTCGTATCTGCCATTGAGATATTCGTCTATCATTTCGCCCTTGAAGCCTTTGATTATGCATATATCAGATACACTCGCATCTTCACACGCTGAAATTACCCATTCAAGCATTGGTTCGCCAAGAACCTTGAAAAGCGGCTTTGGCATATCAGCCTTCATGCGCTTTCCCTGACCGCCTGCCAGTATTACTGCTTTATTCATATTTTCTCCTCCTGAGTTATATTTTTCACTTTAGGGCATCTCTAAAAACCCCTTCTGAGAAAAAACGGGTTTTTAGAGATGCCCTTTATCAACTGAACCCATTCCCTGAATATAATTTTCTCTCATCAGTCTTTAAAATAAGATACTAAGTTATATTATTACAAAAAATAACAATAATTGCAAGCCTTTTTTGCCATTTTTATTTTTATCATGTCATTTTTGTACAATATGCTGTATTCTCCACGGCAAAAATTCTTTAAATTTGCTATGGCATTTTTTGGAGAGATGTGTTATAATAGTTTTATCTGGAATGGCGGATATTTGAAAGAATTAAACCGCTGTTCGGTAAAGTTTAAAACTGGAGGTAATTTACCAATGGCAAATAAGTATTGCTACCTTTTCTCTGAAGGTAATGCTAACATGAGAGAACTTCTCGGCGGTAAGGGTGCTAACCTCGCTGAGATGACAAACATCGGACTCCCTGTACCTCAGGGTTTCACAATCACAACTGAAGCTTGTACTCAGTACTATGAGGACGGCGGTATCTCTGATGAGATCATGGCTGAAATCAACGAGTACATCACAAAGATGGAAGGAATCACAGGCAAGAAGTTCGGCGATAAGGAGAATCCTCTCCTCGTTTCTGTTCGTTCAGGTGCAAGAGCTTCAATGCCAGGTATGATGGATACAATCCTTAACCTCGGTCTTAATGAGACTGTTGTTAATACAATTGCTGAAAAGTCCAACAATCCAAGATGGGCTTGGGACTGCTACAGAAGATTCATCCAGATGTATTCTGACGTAGTTATGGAAGTTGGCAAGAAGTACTTTGAAGAACTCATCGACAAGATGAAGGCTGAAAAGGGCGTTACTCAGGACGTTGAGCTTACTGCTGACGACCTCAAGACTCTCGCTGGTCAGTTCAAGGCTGAATACAAGGCTAAGATCGGTGTTGACTTCCCTGACGATCCTAAGGAGCAGCTCGTTGGCGCTATCAAGGCTGTATTCCGTTCATGGGACAACCCAAGAGCTAACGTTTACAGACGTGACAACGATATTCCTTTCTCATGGGGTACTGCTGTTAACGTTCAGTCAATGGCATTCGGTAACATGGGTGACGACTGCGGTACAGGTGTTGCCTTCACACGTGACCCTGCAACAGGCGAAAAGAAGCTCATGGGCGAATTCCTTACAAACGCACAGGGCGAAGACGTTGTTGCCGGCGTTCGTACTCCAATGCCTATCCAGCAGATGGCTGAAACATTCCCTGAGGCTTACGCTCAGTTCGTTGAAGTTTGCAAGACTCTCGAAAATCACTATCACGATATGCAGGATATGGAGTTCACTGTTGAAAACAAGAAGCTCTATATGCTCCAGACAAGAAACGGTAAGAGAACTGCTCAGGCTGCCCTCAAGATCGCTTGCGACCTCGTTGACGAAGGCATGAAGTCAGAGCAGGAAGCTGTTGCTATGATCGACCCAAGAAACCTCGATACACTTCTCCACCCACAGTTCGATACAAAGGCTCTCAAGGCTGCAACTCCTATGGGCAAGGGTCTCGGTGCTTCACCTGGTGCTGCTTGCGGTAAGATCGTATTCACAGCTGACGATGCTGAGGCATGGGCTGCAAGAGGCGAAAAGGTTGTTCTCGTTCGTCTTGAAACATCACCTGAAGATATCACAGGTATGAAGGCTGCTCAGGGTATCCTCACAGTTCGTGGCGGTATGACATCACACGCTGCTGTTGTTGCTCGTGGTATGGGTGAATGCTGCGTATCAGGCTGCGGCGACATCAAGATGGATGAAGCTAACAAGAAGTTCGAGCTCGGCGGAAAGACATTCGTTGAAGGCGACTACATCTCAATCGACGGTACAACAGGTAACATCTATGATGGTATCATTCCTACTGTTGATGCTCAGATCGCCGGCGAATTCGGCAGAATCATGGCTTGGGCTGACAAGTACAGAACTCTCAAGGTAAGAACAAACGCTGATACTCCTGCTGACGCTAAGAAGGCAAGAGAACTCGGTGCTGAAGGTATCGGTCTCTGCCGTACAGAACATATGTTCTTCGAGCCATCAAGAATTGCTGCTTTCCGTGAGATGATCTGCTCAGATACAGTTGAAGGAAGAGAAGCTGCTCTCGCTAAGATCGAGCCAATGCAGCAGGCTGATTTCGAGGCTCTCTATGAAGCTCTCGAAGGCTGCCCTGTAACAATCCGTTTCCTCGATCCACCTCTCCACGAATTCGTTCCTACAGAAGAAGCTGATATCAAGGCTCTTGCTGATGCTCAGGGCAAGTCAGTTGAAGATATCAAGAACATCATCGCTTCTCTCCACGAATTCAACCCAATGATGGGTCACAGAGGATGCCGTCTTGCTGTAACATATCCTGAAATTGCTGCAATGCAGACAAAGGCTGTTATCAAGGCTGCTATCAATGTTAAGAAGAACCACGCTGACTGGAATGTTAAGCCTGAAATCATGATCCCACTCGTAGGCGACGTTAAGGAGCTTAAGTACGTTAAGAAGGTCGTAGTTGAAACTGCTGACGCTGTAATCGCTGAAGCTGGTTCAGACCTCAAGTATGAAGTTGGTACAATGATCGAGATCCCAAGAGCTGCTCTTACAGCTGATGAGATCGCTGCTAATGCTGACTTCTTCTGCTTCGGTACAAACGACCTTACACAGATGACATACGGCTTCTCAAGAGACGATGCTGGTAAGTTCCTCGGCGCTTACTATGACAAGAAGATCTTCGAGAACGATCCATTTGCTAAGCTCGACCAGACCGGTGTCGGCAAGCTCATGGAAATGGCTATCAAGCTCGGTAAGCCAGTAAACAGCAAGCTCCACTGCGGTATCTGCGGTGAGCACGGCGGTGACCCGACATCTGTTGAGTTCTGCCACAAGATCGGTCTTGACTATGTTTCATGCTCTCCATTCCGTGTTCCGATCGCTCGTCTTGCTGCTGCACAGGCTGCAATCAACGAAGGAAAGTAATTCACGACTATCTCAAAATCGGCGATTTTACGCTGTTTCAGGGCGATGCAGAGAAGTACTTCAAAGTTAAGTCCGAGAAGCGTGAATTCCATAATTGGCGTGACATACACGTTAATGTTTATGCCTGAATAAAAGAATGAGCCCTCACAGTTTCGCGCTGTGAGGGCTTTTTTCGTATTTCAATGATTTAGAAATTCAGATATCTTAATACATTTTTGAGCGATTGTATTTAATATTGAAATTGGCAATTTAACATAAGAAATGTTATAATGATAAAAACGATGTTAAATAAGGTGGTGGGCAGATGATAAGCGATATCCATAAAGAGAAAATATCAATGGTAGGAGTATGATAGTAATTTTTTATTATTTATTGGTAAAACGTAATAAGCCAAAATCCTCATAGGTTATTTCTATGAGGATTTTTTAATATGCAAACATAAAAATGCACCTAGATGAGATTTTTTCTCAATTAGGTGTTGACATTTTGCTTTTTTTGAGTATAATATATAGTAAGGAGATTATAAGGAGGCATAATATTATGTTACTACAGTTCAATTATAAGAATTTTAAATCATTTAAAGATGATACAATATTAGATTTATCGGCAACAAAGATTTCTGAATTTAATAACCATGTTGTTTCTATTGCAAATGAAAAGGTATTGCCTGTCGCGGCTATATTTGGTGCGAATGCAAGCGGAAAGTCAAATGTTCAGGAAGCTTTCAGATATATGTCAACATATGTTATAAACTCACTTGATTATGGCGATGAATCTGATTCAAAAAAGAATTCGAGATTTTTCAAGCCAACTCCGTTTTTATTCGATAATACAAGTAAAAATGCAGAATCTTCATTTGAAGTGTATTTTATTGACTCGGAAGAAAATGGTGCAAAGACCTATAATTATGGATTCACTGTCGACAGTAATGGCGTATGTGAGGAATGGTTAAACTATAAGGCTAAATCATCGAGAGGTGATTTCAAGCGTATTTTCTACCGTAATGGAGAAGATTTCGATTTTGCAGGTATTCCTGCTAAAAGTCGAGAGAACTTGATCATCGCATTAGAAAAGGAAACCCTTGTTGTCTCTCTTGGTGCCAAGCTCAAAATAGCAAAGCTTAAGTTTATAAGGGATTGGTTTGTGCATAATGATTTTGCTGATTTTGGCAGACCGATAGAGAACTTTTTCTTATCTCAGCTTATACCGGAAGGATTTGAAGAAGATGAAAAGGTTAGACAGAAAGTAGTTGATTACTTCTCTTCATTCGATCCTTCAATAATTGGTTTTAATGTTGAAGTTATCAAGTCTGAAATCGATGATTCGGATAAGAAGCTCAGAATTGACGCAGTTCACAAAATGATAGATTCCGATCAGACAACATCTATCCCCCTTCAGCATGAATCGGCAGGAACGCTTAAGATGTTTGCGTTATATCCTATGTTACAGGATGTGCTGTCAACGGGTGGAGTTTTCTTTATTGACGAGCTTAATGCCAGACTTCATCCCCTTCTTGTAAGAGCATTTGTTATTACGTTCCTTGATCCTGAGATCAATACTAATCACGCTCAGTTGATTTTTACATCTCATGACTCATGGCAGCTTAACGGCAATATCCTCAGAAGAGATGAGATCTGGTTTACAGAAAAGGATTCAAACGGAATATCATATCTCTTCTCATTGGCTGATTTTGTAGATGAAGACGGAGTTAAGATTCGCAAGGATGAGAATTACGAGAAGAACTATCTTTTGGGCAAGTACGGAGCAATACCGACTCTGAAGCATTTTGATATGTTCAAGGGGGAATAAAGTATGGCTCATGTTGAAAGAAACGGAAAGCGAAAAACCCGTGATCAGATGGTCAAAAGAAGAGTCCCTGAACTTGGATATTACTTTATAGTAACCGATACAGAAGAAACAGAACAAAATTATATGTATGGGCTCAGGGATTCTATTCCTAAAGAACTGCAAGGCAAATTAGTCATCAAGGTTATAAAGACCAAATCCAATAATCTCGTTGAAGAAGCAAGAAATCTTGCCTCCATCAATCCGCAGTATGGCGAGATATGGATAATCTTTGATCGTGATAAGGTCAAGAACTTTGACGAGATAATTTGCCAAGCTGAGGATAAAGGCATTAACGTCGGCTGGACTAATCCATGTATCGAGGAATGGTTCAACGCTTACTTCGGCGCTATGCCTACATATCAGGATTCTGTCGCTTGTTGCAACGGCTTTGCACAGACCTTCAAAAGAGTTACTGGTCAGAAATATGTTAAGTCTGATAAGGATATCTATGAGAAACTTAATCGCTACGGTGACGAAAGACAGGCAATAAAACTCGCTCAGCAGAAGTACAATGGGCACATAGCAAACGGTAGTGTCAAGCCGTCGGAAATGTGTCCTTGTACTACTGTGCATTGTTTGGTAGGAGAAATAAAATCTAAGATCTCAAAAGACATAACTTGAATATGTAATGTTTATTGAAAACTATAATAATTAAAACAGTTGAAAGAAGGAGGACTTCAATGAGTAACGTTAATATCTATTTTTCAGATTTTTTTAATGTGAAAGAGAAGGTAATTGACGAATATGGTGCAATAAATATATCTTTGATAAACGATCTACCTTTGTTTGTCGATCCTTTTCTACTGTTTAGCAGCGAAGATAAAAAATTGAAAAAGATTCACGATGAAATGATTAGCTACCTCAAATTTCTTCAACTTAAATCTGAACAAACTGACAAACTATCAGGAGGTATGTTAAAATCATGGTTTATGTTCTCGGAAGTAAAACAAACGTGGTTGGGATTTAGCTTAAGCGGCAATGCTGGAAGAGGATTGGGCTTGGATTTTGCAAAAGGTCTATTTAAAGGATTCAAGACAGTATTTAAGTCTTTTTCAAAAGAAGCAATACTTCAAGAAGCTCATATGGAAAAACTATGCCTAATAAGTGATAAAGTTGGAAAAGACAAAATAAGTGATTTTACAACAAACTTCTGTAAACAGTACTTGCTTGAATATACCGAAAGATTTGCTAAGAGGTTTTTATCTCCTGATCAATGTCAATATTTTAATGTTGATAAAGTATCCTTCGATTATAAAACTGAACGATGGAACCCACATACCTATTTCCTGCCTTCTTTTAATGGTGATTACGTTCTACTAACGCCCAAAAGCATCCTTACTAGAGATGATACCTTCATAAACAAAAGTGACATGGTAAGTAACATACAATTACTAGCCTCATCTATTGAGGATGAAGCTTTGCGATTTCAGTTGAATAATTACTTTGACCGGCTATTTAGTGATCCAGATAAAAAAATTACAAAATCCGACAAAGATGAGGCTACTGAAATATTCATAAGAACTCATCCTGAAATCATTGATTATTATCTCAAGTATAAAGAAGAACATAAGTCGGAAGCCGAATCAGCTAGCAAAGAGCATGTTTACGAAGTTAATCAATTATTGATTACGCAAATGAAACAACTATCAAATAAACTTGAGAAGATGACGGAATTCTATAATATGATTCCAAATGCACATGAAGAAACAAGAAAGAGAATAGAATTTTTCAAACATGTCATTGAAGATCAAGAAGGCTATAAACTTTTTTATGTTAATGATAAGCCTGTAAAAAGAGAAAGCGATCTTCAAGTATTATACCGTCTTGTTTGGTATGGTACTAAACTTGATGTAAACAGAGAGGTCAATAATGGGCGTGGACCTGTTGACTACAAGTCTTCTTTCGGTAAAGAAAACGCAACATTAGTTGAGTTCAAGTTAGCATCAAATAGCAAACTCAAACAAAACCTGGAAAATCAAGTTGAAATTTATAAAGCAGCTTCTGAAACATCAAATGCATTTAAGGTTATTTTATTCTTTTCAGAAAACGAATATAATAAAGTCACAAGGGTTCTATTTGAACTAAACTTAACAAATGATCCTGATATTATATTAATCGATGCAAGAAAAGATAATAAAATCTCTGCATCAAATGTTAAGTAAAACTTTATTATATGTAGCTTTAATGCGCCAGCTTTTTCGATACAGGCTGCAATCAACGAAGGAAAGTAATTCACGACTATCTCAAAATCGGCGATTTTACGCTGTTTCAGGGCGATGCAGAGAAGTACTTCATAGCTAAGTCCGAGAAGCGTGAATTCCATAATTGGCGTGACATCCGTGTAAACGTGTATGTCTGAGCCGATAGAATAGTTAATAATAAGGCTCTCACAGTTTCGGCTGTGAGAGCTTTTTTGTGGGGGGAAATACGGGCATTTTGCGTAAAATGCGTCTTTACTTGACACTTGACTTTTTCGTTTCCATACAGTATAATTATCATAAACCTGCGTATTCAGGGATTTACAAGCAAGCCAATACCTGCGTATTATGGGAATGAGGCGTTATCATGATACTGAAACGTAAAATGTACGACAAGCTGCTGACCCTAAAAAAAGAGCTTAACGGCAAAAAAGCCTATTTGATCGAGGGGGCAAGGCGTATCGGTAAGTCAACGATCTGTGAGGAATTCGGCAGAAACGAATATAAGAGCTACATCCTGATCGACTTCGCCAAGTGCCCTGATGAGGTCAAGGACTATTTCGCCAAGCACATGAACGATCTTGATACGTTCTTCATGCTGCTGTCCACCTACTACGGCGTGAAGTTGTATGAGCGTGAGTCGCTTATCATCTTTGACGAGGTTCAGATGTACCCAAAGGCAAGGGAGTGTATCAAATACCTCGTTGCTGACGGCAGATACGACTATATCGAAACAGGCTCGCTTATCTCAATCAAGGAGAATGTCAAGGATATTGTCATTCCTTCGGAAGAACGTCACCTGAGTATGTATCCGCTGGATTTTGAAGAATTCTGCGATGCATTGGGCGAGGAGCAAATATGCGGTTATATTCGTAAGTGCTTTGCCGATAGAGTTCCCCTTGAAAATGAGCTTCACCACAAGGCGATGCTCCTGTTCAAGCAGTATATGCTTGTGGGCGGTATGCCTCAGAGCGTTATAGCTTTTCTTGAAAGCAGGAAAGACTTCGACAAAGCTGATATCGAAAAGCGTGATATTCTTGCACTTTACCGCAGTGAGATCATGAAAATAAGCGGCAAGTACAGGAGCAAAGTCCTCACAGTATTCGATCAGATACCCGGTCTGCTCTCTCAGCACGAAAAACGTGTGGTCTTCAATGATATTTCAGCAGGGAGCAAGGCAGACCAGTATGAGGAAACGTTCTTCTGGCTGTCAGATTCGATGATCTCCAACGAATGCTTCCTGTGCAATGACCCGAATGTCGGGCTTTCAATCAACGAGAACAGATCGTATGTAAAGTGCTATCTTGGCGACACGGGACTGCTGGTCAGCCATGCCTTTGACGAGAACGAACTGCTTGAAGATGAGGTCTACAAGCAGATACTCGGTGACAAACTGAACATGAACGAGGGTATGCTATATGAGAACGCTATCGCTCAGATGCTGACAGCGAACGGTCACAAGCTGTATTTCTATACGCAGTACAACGCTGAGAAGCACCGCAACGACATCGAGATCGACTTCCTGATATCCAACAACAGCAAGCTGAAATACAAGATGTTCCCGATCGAAGTCAAGTCGGGGAAGAAGTATTCTATCGAGTTCCTCAAACGCTTCAAGGAGAAGTACAAGGCTCGTATAGGCGAGTGCTATGTGATACATCCACGTAATCTCAGTTTCAAAGAGGACATTGTGTGCATACCGCCTTATATGACGATTTGTATATAAAAGGCACCGCCGTTCAGGATGAACCTTAACGGCGGTTAATTATTTTCAATTTGAAGATTGACAAGGTAACAGAATGCTTGATATTTACATAACTTTAGTGAGAAAATTATATTTTGATTTACGTTTCCATATGTTTGAGTGGCAAAACGCAAAAATCGTTGACGATATTAGTAATACATACACTATTAGATAACATCAAATATATAATTATATTTTTATTCTGCTAATATTGACAAAATTCTGCTAATATTATATAATAAAAATATGAAATGAAATGAGATCTTGTATGTTTTTGACAATAAGTATTCTTTTTGAAAGACGGTGAAATTATGCCTATTCGTTTATGGCCATCAGATTACGAAAGAAAAGATCATATCACGAGTGCCGAGAAGTTTTTGTTGAGAAATGCATCAAGAACATTCAATAATGGGCATTTTGTCATAGGAATTGATCCACTTGGAATGAGTACAGCTGAGGTACATATGGGATTGTATATTACTCCAAGTGAAGGATTAATAACATTCTCGATATATAATGACTTGATTGACGAAGATAAGATAAATACTTACAAGGCTTATGTTAATTATATCGAAGATATAATGTATGATAGACTACTCGATTCCAAAATACTAATTGTTAGAGAAAATGATACCAAATGTTTAAAGTTCCCTTATAAACATATTATTCTTTTCCCAAATGAAAAAATAAGAAAAAAAGATTCCGTTAGAAAAAACTATTCTGATTTATTAGGTTATGCTGCTATTGAATTCTTTCGCCCTGTTACGTCTGATGGTAAGGAGAAACATATCAGTGAGTTGGGTATTTTTTGTGATATACATAAACCTTATGATAAAGACTTTTCTAATTTATCTGATTTAGAATGCCGCGCAATATTTGAAAGACTTGCACCAGAGTATACTGTTGTAATGAACGAAATAGAAAACGTAGTCATTAAAGAAACAACGGCACATTTATCCGAAGAAGACTTTAAGATTTCTGGAAATGAGCTTGAGTATAAGACATTCTTTTTAGATGAATATCAAGTTGCTCAAGTTAATGACATGGGAAAAGGGCATCGTGTTATACTGGCAAACCCAGGAGCAGGAAAAAGTGTATTGTTACTTTCAAAAGCGTTTAAATATGCAAGTATGTTCAAAGAATCAAAAGTTTTACTGACGTGTTATAATAGCAATCTTGCTGATTCATATAGATTCAAAAAAGCTTGTGCAGATTTTGGTGATAATAAAAACCTGTTTATAATGACGTTTCACAAGTTTGTAAATGAAATATATAGGCAATGTTTACATAAACGCTGTTCATCACCTTATGCAACGGATGAGGAGATCCAAAGCTGTATAGATATGGTAAAGGGTGGCAAACTAAATCTTCGGTTTAAAGCCATTTTCATTGATGAGGTTCAGATTTTTAATCCCTTATATCTTGAATTATGTTATTACCTTCTTGACAGGGAGGATCCTGATCATGTTTTTCTTATGGCTGGAGATCTTAATCAGGCGGTAAGGAAGCTAAGCCGTAGAGGTGATGCACCTTGGAAACAGATAAACGGAGTTAATCTTGATTTTACAGGGCGAGTACGATACATTGAGAAGAATTATAGAAATAGTAAAGAAATAGCAGAATACATTTCTGATATGTTAAAACATATAAACAACCGCTTATCTATGTTGGATCTAATAAATTCAATGGAATATGAGTATAATTCTTTTAAAATCGGTGAGAAACCATCAGTAGCTTTAAAGGTTAAAACTGGTATAAACCGTATGGATATCCAGAAAGAACTTGGAGCTGCTATAAAAGAAATAGTATCTACGTATGACATAAGTTACTCTGACATTGCTATTATCTTTCCTTACAAGCAACACGCTTCTGTTAAATACTATTTTTTGTATTGGACAGAAAAGCTATTGAATCAAGAAGACATACCCTATTCAATGATAATTACATCAGATAAAGCTACATATGAACGGAAAAAGTACAGCCAAACATCTGGAGTTGTTCTTACTACAATTGATTCATCTCTTGGGCTGGATTTCAAAGCGGTAATCCTTGCTGGATTATATCCATATAGTTTTGTTTTTGGTGATAAAGGGTATAAGAAAGAGATTTCTTCATGGTCAGCCATAAAAAAGATGGATGATAATGATCAAACTCAAGTTCAGAGCCAGATGCGATCGGTATATACCGCTTGCTCCAGAGCGAGAGATATTTTGTACGTTTTAAGTGATATTAATCCCGATACACCAATGGAAGAAATACTGAAAAAATAAGGAGATTATTATGACTAAGAATTATAATGTTGTAGCTGATCATATTGTTTCAAAATACATAAGCAGAATTTCAGGAGAAGATATTGAGGAAACATTTGTTGATGATGCTCCTGATAAACGTGTTATGGTTGGAAAGCTTGCTGAAAACAGGATAGATGAAAGTTTTTCAGGTGGCTATGTAGAAAATAATAGTACAAGATTTGAAAGTGTTCCTTCTATTAGTGTTTCTTTTGTTGTGCAAAAGAATCCACGTGGTATAATCAATATTATCCCACGTGGATTGATGTTTTATACCATTAAGCCAAATTATGGCAAAACTGTGGACTATATTCTTCAGAAATTTTCTGAAAAAGACAATGTAAAATATGAAAGCATAAAGCAGCTATGTGATTGCTATCCTGAGAAAAAATTCTATCTTCCATTGACTTACAAAAAAGTCAGTATTGAAAAAGAAATTCGTGGTGGTATCCCTATTCGATTGGATTGTTTAAAGGCAGGTGCCTTTCACCTTCAAGATGAAATTAACGATAGATTGCAACGTCTGGTATCTAAAATAATAGATGAAATTTGTATAGTGCAGTCCGATCGTATTACTATGTTTGATCTCCTTGACGAGAACCGTTTCAGGACAGTTGTAGGGATAAAAGACGAGCGTGCTATGCCAAGATGGCAGATGGATATCTATTGTAATGTGATTGACGAAGGAGATAACTATCGATTTTTATTGCAATTAGTTAATAAAACACCGGTTGACGGAAAAAACAACGTAGGATATTTACCTCAATTTTATAATTCAGGAATGAAAATCGTTGGTAATGAAAACATCAGATTTCTTGATATTAAATTAGACTATTTTAAAAACAGTTATAAAAACAGAGCCTTAGTATATGCTGTTACAGAAAACACATCATCCTTTTTCAGTGAAAAGGAGAACGCAATTTATACAGATAATATACCAAAGTATTATCAAATGAGGCTTAAAACCAAGGATGATTATAATCAATATGTAACATTTGATAAGCTCATATCAGATCCTGTTACTAACCTATTATCCATATATAATGCTATGTTGGAAGATCACAAAAAATGTACTCGGGAGTATATGACCGCCTCCTTCGGTTCTGAAATAGCGAAAGGAAGATTTAAAGAAGATCTTGATGAATATGGGCGTGAAATCAGTAGATTCAAAAAAGGTATTGAGCAAATTGAGTACAAAGACTTTGTAAAAAAAGCGTTCATTTATATGAACAAAACCTTTAACTTTAAGCTCACAGGTGAACATAGAAAAATACATGGATGGCGCTTATTCCAGATAGTGTTTATAGTTTCGTTGATAGGTGAAATGATACGTAGCGAATATAAACAAGATAATACGATCTCTGAAGCGGACTTTGATGTTGCCAATCTTTTGTATTTTCCCACTGGCGGCGGAAAAACTGAAGCTTTTCTGGGCGCCTGCGTTTTTGATATGTTTTTTGATAGATTGAGAGGCAAGAACTATGGAATAACTGCATTTTTGAAATATCCATTAAGATTGCTTGCCGTTCAGCAGCTGGATAGAGTTCTTACAATAGTTATAAAGGCAGATTATGTAAGAAAAGATATACCTGAGTTAAATAATACAAGGCATTTTGAAGTTGGTTTTTTTGTTGGAAAGAATAATACCCCAAACAAAATCAACGCTTATGAGGTGTTAAGTGATCGTGGCAATAAGAATCAGAGCAAAGATCTGATACTTGACAGCGATCAAGACACATTGAATGATTATTATCGATTCATTGATACTTGCCCATGCTGTGGTCAAAAAAATGTTAATGTCAGGTTTAATAAAGAGAGCTGGAAACTTGAACATAATTGTGATAACCCTGAGTGTGAAATGAAAACTTTGCCGTTACTTATAGTAGATAATGAAATCTACAGATATCTTCCTTCGATAGTAGTAAGTACTATTGATAAAATGGCAATGCTAGGTACAACCAATGAATTCAAAATGCTTTTCGGTCAGGTTAAGAAAATATGTCCTGTACACGGATTTAGCCCTACATCAAATTGTCTATGCGAATCTTGTAAGAACAAGTCTTCATTACAGAATGTAGGATTATTAAAAGATCCTATACCTACACTGTTTATTCAGGATGAAATGCATTTGGTAAAGGAAAGCCTTGGTACTTTTGATGCACATTATGAATCATTCATTAATTACTATGCAAAGGAATTAGTTCCTCAAGAGCAACGTAAGCAGATCAGATTTGTTGGTGCTACAGCAACTATTTCAATGTATAAGGAACATATCAGAAATCTTTATCATATGGATGGAAGAAGATTTCCATGTGAATATCCGTCGATAAAAAGCGGAGAAGATTTCTATTCATATACTGACAATAATGACATTACCAGAATATTACTTGGATATGCACCATATGGTCGCTCAATTACTGACGGTATGTGGGAGTCGGTTTACACTATGAGAGTAGTTGTGCATAGTATGTTTGCTAACATAGAATCAAATTATGAAGCTGTATGCAAAAATGGTTTTGAAGGTACTATTGATGATTTTAGGAATGTGTTGTACGATTATTGGATTGAATTGGTATACAACAACCGTAAGCAAGATGCTATGGAACTGGAAAATGCATTTCAGAATCAGGCTAACAACTATCTTGAAGCTAATGGCATTCCAAAATTTGAGATAGAACAGATGACAAGCGATGTTGATTTTCAAACTGTGCGTAAAACTCTTTTTGATATTCAGTCGAATAGAAAGAATCTTAATAGCACAAATTTAATTCTGGCTACAAGTACTATATCTCACGGAGTTGATGAGGATTCATTTAATATTATGTATTTCTTCGGTATGCCAAATAATAATGCCGAATACATTCAGGCTTACTCCCGAACAGGTCGAAAGTATACAGGTGTTGTAATTGATATCATTCGATTGATGCGTGTGCGTGATAGATCTTACTTGAAAAATTTTGTTATTTTTCATCAGAACAAGGATGATCTTGTTGAATCAGTTCCAATAAATAGATGGGCCAAAAATGCGGTATACAGCACGTTGCCAGGATTATTATCCGGAATACTGATGCAGTACTATACGTTACAGACAAATT
The DNA here is from genome assembly GCA_024403995.1 of Ruminococcus sp. GTDB lineage: Bacteria > Bacillota > Clostridia > Oscillospirales > Ruminococcaceae > Ruminococcus. The sequence goes on along the minus strand of JAKSQT010000004.1, from coordinate 7,018 downwards.
CAGATAACCTTTATCAAGCTGTTAAGGTAAAAAAACTTCTTGCAGAAGGTATAATTCAGATTGATGAAGTTACAGAATTACTGATTAAAGCTTACGGATGCAATGAACAAGAAAAAATGTCTATCGCTTATAAAGAAGCAATAAAAGAGGAAGTAACGAATATTCTATCAGGTATTCAAAACGGAAACTTCTCAACAAGCGATTTTATTTCCACGGCTATTGCAAAGTTTTCACATGACAAGAAAGCACCAATGACCAGTTTAAGAGATACTGAAGAACAAATAGAAATTAAGATTTAAGGTGATACTATGAAAAGAAGTAAAAACCAAGCTGTCTATAAATATTTACCTGATATTTGGATTTCTGAAAGAGAAGACGGATCAGGACGTGCTGTATCTGCAAGAATAAAAAACTGGAATTATGTAAGAATGTCAAATATATATGAAAGCTTTATACAAAACGAGATAAAGAGGCAAATAAAGCTTTTTGGTGACAGAAATGGTGATATCAGTTCTTTCGATATTTCACCTGAATCGAACTCCTTTTTGATTGTAGAAACTGCTTGCAACGATGGAATTCCCGACATTATCGGAGAAATATCTCCATTGGTTTTTTATTGTAGTTCATGTGGTGATGCCTTTGAAATAAAGAACTCTAATGCGGTAGATAAATACACTTGGAAATGTAAGAATCCAGAATGTGGAAAACAAGCGGTAAAGCAACTCCAAATGATCTATACCTGTGAGTGTGGTTATGCTCAACCAATAAAGATTCCATATGTTCAAGGGATAAAGAATTTTAAATACAGGCCTAATGATACACAGTACAAAATGTTTTATCGAATAGGGAATACAGAAAAACCTGCGGAATTTGTACAGATATGTCCTAATTGCAATAGCAGGCTGGTTCCGGATAATGCAAATTCCGGACGTAATTATAAACCTTTTACATTAAGAGTTATAAATCTTGTTGATCCCAGAAGTGGACAGTTTTATGAAAATGGTATAGAAGCCCAGAAAACTATTGTTGCACGTTGGTTTGATAAGATAACTACGGAAGATTATGAAAACATTCTTAATAATATAGAACTGGCTTTTAGTGATGAGTTCCGTAATGATGCTCAGAGAAAAGCAGCTGAAGAACAGGTCAGAGCTCTTATTCAAATGGGACTAATGCCTGAAAGTAATTTTGAGGCAGCGGTCAATAATATGCTTAAAACATCATCAAATAATAGAAGTGTTGAAAAATATGTAAACTTATGCGATGAATTGTTTTCAAAGAAAAAGTCGGAAAGTGTTGTAGTATACAATGAATGGCTTAATAATTTTTCCTTTAAGCTTATGCAATACTATACCATCAGGTATGCTAAACGTATTATTACTCTTGAAGATTCAATAAAACGTCAACTTGAAATGGAATTCATTGATGAGGCAGAAGAAATCTACACTCTGAACGATAAACTCGGCATAAAAAATATGCAGGTATCTTGCGATATTCAAATAGTAAATTGCACCTATGGTTATTCAAGAAAGGTCGCTGATCCTAAAAATTTGACAAACAAAAATTGTCGTTTGAAGCTAAATGCATATGATAAGTCCAAGGATGGAACGGCAAATTTGGTATATGGTGCAAAACTAAACACTGAAGGGATTTTATTTGAAATCAGTCAAAAAAAGATCATTGAATGGTTATATGCAAATAAGATAATAAGAGAAGAGCAGCTGCCTGATTTAGAAGACGAGCTGTCTGTAAAAAAATGGTTTGCTGAATATGTTCATAGTGATGTGATCTCTATGTTTGGAGAAATTGATGACCAGGAAGAAATAACAAAGCATGTTTTTGCTTTGTTGCATTCAATTTCACATGCTTTTATCAAAGCAGCTGGAGAATTAAGCGGTTTGTCAGGTAATTCTCTAACTGAAATAATAATAGTAGAGACAGCAAGTATTTTTATCTATGCTCAAACCAGTCAAGGAATACCGCTCGGTGCACTTTCCGGAATGGCTGAATCAAATTATGCCTTTTTCTTAAAAAAAGCATTTGATGAATCCCGAAACTGTATTTTTGATCCTATATGTTCGGATAGAGATAATACAGCTTGTAGTGCTTGTTTAATTATTCCGGAAATATCATGCAATCATTTCAACGCTGAGCTGGGAAGAAAATATTTATATTCGATAGAAACTCAAACCGCACCTAGTATAGGTTTTTGGGAGATGTAAAACATGGCAATAATGTATCCAAAAAACATAAATGAATATATGCCGACTGATTCAGAAAGAATCGTTTATTATGTTCTGAAAAACCAGCTGCCGGATAACTATGAGGTTTTTTATTCTGTTAAGTGGACGACCTACGAAGAAGGAAGCTTGGTAAAATCTGAAGCGGATTTTATAGTTACTTGCCCCGAATATGGCTTCATTTGTTTGGAGGTGAAAGGTGGAACAGAAATACATCGAGACGGAGATAGTTGGAGCGTTGAGGATACATTTCACGGAGAAAGAGAATTGACTATTTCCCCGTATGATCAAGCAGAGAAAAGTATGTACTATTTTTATAATACTTTCTCAAATAAATATAACTTCAAATACAACGGCATCTATGGTGCTGGAACAGTATTTCCTTTCTATGCTATAGGTGAAGAACATAACTTAGATAACAGACATCGAAAATGCACCATAGATTGCAATGACATGAATGATATTTATTCAAAAATCAAAGCAATGTTCAAGCTATGGGGTGGTAAAACATACGGAAGAAATTTTTATCCTATTAGTCAGCATAACGCATTGATTGAACTCATACGTGAACGAATTGCAATTTCTGCTGCAGCAGGTTCACTTGTTAAATATAAGGAGCAGCAACTTGAAACAATTAATAGAGTACAAGACAATTACGTGTATTTTTTAAGTAATGTTCGTCAATTCTATATACGTGGTGGTGCCGGAACCGGAAAAACGTGGATTGCTATGAAAATGGCTCTTCAAGAAGCACAAAAATCAAACAGTAAAGTACTATTTGTTTGTGCCTCTGAAAACTTATCAAAAATGGTGGCTTCTGTAATTGGAGCAGAAGTAGATGTTATGGATATAAACACATTATTTAATAATGTTATTACTGATTATAGCGCTTATCAAGCACCATTGTATGATGGTTTGTCAAATGCTATAAAATGTGATATAATAAAATATGATTCTATTTTTGTCGATGAAGCTCAGGATTTTTGTTTTGAGTGGGCAAAAACAGTTAGAAAACTTCTTGTAGATCATGATAGCTCCAGAATGGGTGTGTTTTACGATGATGTACAAGTTTTAAGAGCTGATAGTTTTGGTGATGGATTTGAAATAGCAGGTTTGCCGTTCCTTTTGCATGAAAATATACGTAATACAGCAAACATCTATAATTGGACAGCAGCAAAAACAAATCTTGGTACTGATGTTATTGCAAATCCTGTGGAAGGTCCAACACCGCAAACAGAATTCATTAATGAACTAGGACAATTAACAGTAACTCTTGAAACTTTGTTTAAGCGTTACCTATGTGATGAATATCTCCCTAATGACTCAATGACTATTTTGACAGATGATGTTGATTACATATTATCACAATACTGTGACGGTATTGCAAAGTGGAGAATAGTAAATTCAAAAACTTCATCAGCAAATGAAATCAGTGTTTTCTCGGTGGAAGAATATAAAGGACTGGAAACAAATATGGCAATATATATTCATACGCCTAAAACATCTGATAATGTAAATTATATAGCTTATACAAGAGCTAAATACTATCTAATCGAACTTGTGAGGAATTATTAATGTCGCAAAACACATCATTCATACGTTGGGCCGGTGGTAAATCATGGCTTGTACCTTATGTGAAAGAATTAATCGAAGGATTGGATTATAATGATTATTATGAACCCTTCATGGGGGGAGCATCCATCTTTTTTTCAATAGATAATCCGCATCAGAATTATTTATCTGATGTGAATCAAGAATTAGTGAATACTTTTTGTTCAGTAAGAGATAAACCAGAGTTAGTTATATCTTATCTTAAACGCTTCAAATCAGATGAAGAAAGTTATTATAGAATTAGAAGCACCATGCATAAAGGTCAATATATTTCTGCGGCAAGGTTTTTATACTTAAATGCCAATTCATTTAATGGAATATACCGTGTAAACAGACAAGGACTATACAATGTTCCTTATGGAAAAAAAGAAAAGACCGTTAACTATGAGAGATTAAAAGAGATTAGTGTAAAACTTCAAAACGTAAATATACAATGTCAGGATTTTTTTGATATTAGAGATAATATAAAAGAAAGAGATCTGGTCTTCTTAGATCCACCATATACCGTATCAAATAATAAAAATGATTATTTCATACAGTATAATCAGAAATTATTTTCGTTAGATGATCAACGTAGATTAGCAGATTTAATTAAATCTATAGTTGACCGTAACGCCTGGTTCATTCTTACGAATGCTCATAATCAGACTATTCGTGATATTTTTGGCGGCATTGCCAGTACTAGGACTATTGAGCGTGAACGAAAAAGTCTCATAGGCGGACGAGCTGCTTTTAGGGGAAATGTTCAGGAATATATCTTCACAAATATTCCGGAAAGGAATTGAGTTATGGCTAGAACTAATTGGGATATGATGGTTTCAGGTAGTGTTCTATCAACTGAAAAGAGATCAAGAAAAAAAGTGTTTATATCTCAAAAAATCTTGTCGGACGAATTACCCGTATATGTTGATCTCGGTTGGGAAAAGAGTAAAGAATATAAAAGCAAAAAATACGTTGGTATTTCAAAAGAAAAATCTGCTCAGGAACAATTTGAAGATCGAGTCTGGACACTTCTTAGTAATATGGGTTTTACAGAACTCAACATTAATGATTTTGAAATGTCCTATGATTTTCATGATGATAGCTTAAAAGAAAAAATAAGTGTTATGGCAGTTGATGATGAAACAATTATTATTGTTAGTTGTCACGCATCTGAATCACTTGTTGAGCATAACTTTTATGATGAAATAACTGAGTTTAATGATAAAATTGCTGGCCTTAGAAAAGAGGCGTTAAAACACTATACTGGCAGAAAAGTGAAGTTTATTTGGGCAACTCACAATTATATTTCCAATCGAAAAGATTTGGCTTTACTGGATAAGTTTGGCATTGCCTATTTTAGTGAATCAACTATAGAGTACTATAGTGAACTCGCTAAGCACCTTGGTTCATGTTCGCGGTATCAATTACTGGGAAGTCTTTTTGCTAATCAAGAAATAAAGAATATGGATAACCGGATCCCAGCTATTCAAGGTAAAATGGGAGGGTATACATATTATTCGTTTTCCATTGAACCTGAAAAGCTTTTAAAGATAGGTTATGTTTTACATAGGTCAGAAGCTTACCAGAACATGATGCCGACCTATCAAAGAATAATAAAGAAGAAGCGCCTACAAGATGTACGAAATTTTATAAATAATGGAGGATACTTCCCAAACTCAATAATAATATGCATAGATACTAATGGTAAAGGACTTGTGTTTGATCAGTCGGCAACTAAAGTTGATGGAACAATTTCGAAAATAGGAATTTTGCATATTCCCAAAAGATACAGATCGGCTTATATTATTGATGGACAACATCGATTATATGGTTACTCTGATTCGGATTATGCTTCAACAAATAGTATTCCCGTTGTTGCATTTGTAGATCTTGAAAGAACTGAACAAATCAAGATATTTATGGATATAAATGAGAATCAAAAAGCAGTTCCGAAATCATTAAGAGTCACTTTGAATGCAGATATGCTTTGGGATTCAGAAGATCTAAGCGAGCAAAGACAGGCACTCAGATCCAAAATTGCACAAATGCTGGGCGAAGAATCAACGTCACCTCTTCATTCAAGAGTTGTTATCGGTGAAAGTGAAATCACTCCTGATAGATGCATTACTGTTGAAGCAATACAGTCGGCATTAAAGAAGTGTAATTTTTTCGATGCTTACGGCAAGAAAAATACTTTACAAAAAAGCGGAACCTTTGATTGTGGTAATAATCAAGACACCTGTGATCTTTTCTATCCATTTATTGAAAAGTGCCTTTTGTATATTAGGGATAAATCGCTTAGTGAGTGGGATAAGGGCGATAAAGATAACGGAATGCTCACGATGAACCGTGGAATTCAAGCTGTAATACGTGTTATCAATGACATAGTAAATATGCTTGTTGAGAAAGGAATCATTTCTCCTAAAACTCAGGATATTAATGATATGTTCAGCTTAATAGAATATTATCTTAAGCCATTAACAGAGTATTTAAATGCACTTACACCTGAGCATCGTAAGAATCTTAGAGGTTACTTTGGAGGAGGTGCCGATACCAGATTTTGGCGAGCATATCAGAAAGCCATAGCTGATTCAAGACCAGATTTCAATCCGGAAGGATTGAACGAATATTGGCAAAATGAGTCAAAAGAATATAATGATGATACAAGAACTATGTTAAAAGAACTCGAATCAAGAATTAAAATGGTCATTTCATCCAAGCTTGAAGACTACTATGGTGAAAGTTGGCTAATAAAAGGTTTGCCCAAAAGCATCTATACTAAAGCAAAAAATGAAGCAGATGAAGCAATCTATGAGAGTGTAGCCAATAATGGTGACGAAGTTGATATCCCTATATGGGATTATGTTCCCTTATCAGATTGCAAACAGATTATTATAAACGGCAAGAATTGGTCAATGCTTTTTGAAGATATTTTTGTCCGTCCGGAAGAGGAAAAGATTTCGGGTGGTAAGGAAGCTAAGACTGAATGGGTAATTAGATTGAATACTATTACCAACAAACTTCAAAATGATAAGTATAGTGTTCCGGTTGATGAATATAGTTTTGTTAAAAACGTTTATGATTGGTTTATGGGTATTTTGATATAAAAAATTGCAGCCGCCCTTTTGGCTAATGTCATTAAGCTAAGGAAAAAGAAGTAAATAATGCAGGAGTATGATAGAAAG
>JAKSQT010000039.1 GCA_024403995.1 Ruminococcus sp. | reverse complement strand
TGCCGCCTGTAGAGACACTTGAAGCAGAGCAATTTGAAGAAGACCTGCCGCCTGTTGAAACACTCGAAACAGAGCAGTTTGAAGAAGACCTGCCGCCTGTAGAGACACTTGAAGCAGAGCAATTTGAAGAAGAATTGCCGCCTGTAGAGACACTCGAAGCAGAGCAATTTGAAGAAGAACTGCCGCCTGTAGAGACACTTGAAGCAGAGCAGTTTGAAGAAGAATTGCCGCCTGTAGAGACACTTGAAGCAGAGCAGTTTGAAACTGAACAGCCGACGGTTGATATACCGCCAGTTCAGACTATCAGTCAGGACGCTTTTGAGGATTTCGATGCTGCACCTGCAAGTGCCGCTGAAAAATCTGACGATGATGCACAGGGATGGCTTTTCGATGCAGAGCCTGCGGAGGAAATACCGCCTGTACAGACTATTTCTGACGAGGCAGAAGAACCTGCGGAAACATTGGCAGATGAGCCTGAAAATACAGATGAGACTGCACCTGAACAGACTGCGGTTGACTGGATATTCGATGCCGCTGACGAGGGTGAGACTGCTGTTGAACCTGTCGCTCAGGAAACGTCAGCTCCGAAGCCAAAGAATAATGTCCCGCTTGGACATAAGCTTCGCAATGACCAGAATATAGCACATCTTGCAACGCCTGTAACCTATCAGCTCGAAGTAAAACAGCTTGGCGAATGTGTCGCAAGAGTTGCGCTTGTTATGGATATGACAGGCTCTATGCGCCGTGCATACGGTTCAGGTCTTGTACATTTCGTTATCAGCAAGATGCTGCCGCTTGCAGTTCAGTTTGATGACGACGGACAGCTTGATTTCTGGTTCTATGCAAACGACTTTGTGCGTATGCCGTCTATCGGGCTTGAAAATTATCAGTATGCAGTACCTCAGAACTGGGGCGAGGTCATGGACAGCCTCGGCATTGTTAACAATGAGCCTGCCGTTATGGAAGATGTCATGAGAAAATTCTCACAGACAAAGCTCCCTGTCTATGTCATTTTTGTGACTGACGGCGGTGCGGCTTATCCTAAAAAAATCGCAGAATTACTCACAGAGTATTCATATAAGCCGATATTCTGGCAGTTCGTCGGAATCAACGGCAGCAACTACGGCATTTTTGAAAATCTTGACATAATCAAAAACAGATACGTCAACAATTCAAGCTTCTTTGCTTTTGACGATATCAGAACTGTTCCCGACGACTTCCTCTATGACCGTCTGCTGAATGACTTCTCACTCTGGTACAGAGAGATAAAACGTCTCGGAATGATCTAATCAGATACGGCTTTTGCCGTTAATTATAAAGACTGCCGTTTTACTGCGGCTTCTCTTTCAGTAGATCCGTACTTTTTTCGGGGCAAACCTTTCTGAGGAAAGGTTCTTCCCCGAACCCTTTTTCAAAAGGGGTTCCCTCAGAAATGAGCACGTATTACTGAGAGAAAAGTCATGGCAATACGTAAGTCATAAAAATAAATGGAGGCTATTATGGACGCAAACATCAAAAAGGATCTGCAAAAGATTGCCTGCAAGGTAAGAATGGGCGTTATCGAGGGTACATATAACGCTAAATCAGGACATCCGGGCGGTTCACTTTCAATAAGTGACACACTCACATATCTTTACTTCAACAAGATGAATGTTGATGCAAAGAATCCTGATGACTGCAGCAGAGACCGCTTTGTACTTTCAAAGGGACACACAGCACCTGCACTTTATTCTGTACTCGCACAGAAGGGCTATTTCTCAACTGAGGAATTAAAGTCACTCCGTCACATCGGCGCACTTCTTCAGGGACATCCATGCATTCACATCCCGGGCGTTGATATGTCAAGCGGTTCACTCGGACAGGGTATTTCTGCTGCCTGCGGTATGGCTCTTGCAGGAAAGATAGACGGCAAGTCCTATAATGTATATACAGTTCTCGGCGACGGCGAGATCGAAGAAGGTCAGGTATGGGAGGCTGCTATGTTTGCAGCTCACTATAAGCTTGGCAACCTCGTAGCTATCGTTGACAACAACGGACTCCAGATCGACGGCAAGATCACTGAGGTATGCTCACCTGAGCCTATCACAGATAAGTTTGCAGCTTTCGGCTGGCACGTTATCACAATGGACGCACACGATTTCGATGACATTGACCGTGCATTCACAGAAGCATCTTCCATCACAGACAAGCCTGTTGCTATCATTCAGAAGTCTGTCAAGGGCAAGGGCGTTTCATTCATGGAAAATCAGGTAAGCTGGCATGGTACTGCACCAAACAAGGAGCAGTATGATCAGGCTATGGCAGAGCTTAACGCACAGTTAAAGGAATTGGAGGACTAATATAATGGCAGATGTAATCAAAAAGGCTACCAGAGAGAGCTATGGCGAGGCACTCAGAGACCTTGCTGAAGAATACAAGGATTTAGTTGTCCTCGATGCAGACCTTGCTGCTGCAACAAAGACAGGCATTTTCAAGAAGGCATATCCTGACCGTTTCTTTGACTGCGGTATCGCAGAAGCAAACATGATGGGCGTTGCTGCCGGTCTTGCAGCAACAGGAAAAATTCCTTTCGCAAGCACATTCGCTATGTTCGCATCAGGCAGAGCATATGAAATAGTAAGAAACTCTATCGGCTATCCGCATCTCAATGTAAAGATAGGCGCAACTCACGCAGGTATTTCCGTTGGTGAGGACGGTGCTACACATCAGTGCAATGAGGATATCGCTCTTATGAGAACTATCCCGGGCATGACTATCATCAACCCATGCGATGACGTTGAGGCTCGTGCAGCAGTCAAGGCAGCTCTCGACTTCAATGGCCCTGTATACATGAGATTTGGCAGACTTGCAGTTCCTGTAATCAACGACAAGGATACATACAAGTTTGAGCTTGGCAAGGGCGTTGTAATGAAGGACGGCAAGGACGTTACTATCGTTGCAACAGGTCTTATGGTAAATGAAGCTCTTGAAGCTGCAAAGGCTCTCGAAGCTGACGGCATTTCTGCAAGAGTAGTAAATATCCACACTATCAAGCCTCTTGACAAGGAGCTTATCTGCAAGTGTGCTAAGGAAACAGGACTTATCGTTACAGCCGAGGAGCACAGCATTATCGGCGGTCTTGGTTCAGCAGTTGCAGAAGCTGTTACAGAGTGCTGTCCTGTACCTGTAGTAAAGATCGGTGTTAATGATGAATTCGGTCATTCAGGCCCAGCCGTTGACCTTCTCAAGGAATTTGGTCTTTCAGCAGAAAACATTGCAAACAAGACTAAGGAAGCTGTTAAGAACAAGTAATTTATTATTTTGACAATAAAAATGGCGAAGCCAATATTGCGGGGGTCTGGGGAGCAGCTTCGCTCCCCGGCAGAGGGTGTGCGAGGGGTGCGGGTGTCCAGTGGACACCTCTGCGAAGCAGAAGCACCGACCGAACCGACAGGTGAGACACAGAGTCTCCCTAAAAAACAGTAAATCAAGCTTGCGATGATTTACGGATGGTTCGCATTTCTTCCCTCGGCTTGACCGACGGAATTTTATTAATATATAATATAATTGTTAGAAAAATTATAACAGTAAAAGAGGCTCATTCCCCAAGTCAGTGGTATAGTAGATTGTGTTTTTCCTGATATGGAACTGCAAACTGCGTATTCCGTTGCAGGAGACAGCCTCTTTTTGCTTTTTATGCAGGCAGGAGGTAAAAAATATGGATTACAGAATTAAACTGCAAAAACCTAAAACGGGTGCATTATCCATGATGGGCGCAGCTTTTATTGCACTTGCACTTGTGTTTGTATTTATAATTATCGGAAATAACAGCAAGAATATCGAGGGCAGAGGAAAAGAAGTCAGGGCAACAGTTACCTCTGTCCAGAGAATTGCAAGAACATACGAGATAAAAGTTAAATATCAGAATGATGACGGAGAATTTGTCGAAGCACTGCTCCAGAACCGTGGCGCAAGACCGTCTCTCGGACAAACCATAAAGGGCTATGTTCTTGACGGAAATCCGCAAAAGGTCTATTCTGAGGAAAATAAAACGCTGAAAACAGTATTTATTATTCTGGTAGTTGCATTTGCAGGACTTGGTGTTTTTATAATTCTGCTTTCAAAGAAGGAAGGAAAGAGGTACAAACTGCTTTCCGAAAGCGGAATAACCTGCGAGGGAATTGTACGTGGCATTACGATAATGAAGGACGGCAACGGAAAAATATCAGGATATGCCGTACACTTTGAGTATACAGACACTCTCGGCGGCGTACATGAGGGCGACTCAATGGTATACAACGGCAGACAGCCGTCAATTGGCGACAGATATCCTGTTGTTTACGCAATGGAGCCAAAGGGCGGATATATTGCCGAAATGATACAGTAAGATATTGGGGATAAGGGGATATGTTCAAAACTGATGCAGAGAAAGCTTCAAAAATGTATTCATTTGCTTTACTTGGAGTAATGCTTACATTATAAACGAGAAACACCCGAATTGCTTCGGGTGTTTCTCGCCTTTTTAGGGTGGTTTATATGAAATTTCTGGATGTCATTAGGTGAAAATCAATAAATTATTCCTTATCTTTATATAACATTATAAACCTTCGATATGTGCATTGTGTGACAGCTTGCGGAATGAATTGTAAAATATTCAGCGGAAACTGTCGTAAATCAAGCATTTCAGGTCATTTTCCATGTCCTGAAAACTGTCAAGCAGTTTACAAAGTGTTTCTGCCCTTTCAAGACACTGTTCAGGCGTTTTGTCTGTGAAGTAGCCTTCATTTGTGAGATAATCAGTCATATAGCGCATGGCAAGTTCGCCCGTTACCCAGAGAATGCCGCTGAAAAGTGTGGCGTTCTCTTTTTTTGTAAGAATTCCGCCAAGTCCCTCTGCAAAGCCTTTTGTCAGGTCATGTACAGCTTGCAGGTCTATGCCGCCGCCGCATACAGAACGTACCATATCGCCGTAATCAAGCGCCGCATAGCCGTACATTATCGTGTCGAGGTCGATGACTGTGTATTTATGCCCTGTGATGACATTTGCAGTTTTGGCATCTCCATGGATTATGTGCTTCGGGATATCATCTGTGAAAACTTTATCAAGATATTCTCCAAGCTTTGTAAATCGGCTTATATCAGTATTTGCTGCGGCATTTTTAAGCCGTGAGAGATATGCTTTAAAGCTGTGAAAATTTTCAATGGGCGGTTCGGGTGCAAGCTTACAGCCGTCCATAGCCTTTATGAATGAACCGAATGCAAAGCCTGTTCCATATGAATCGACATCACCGCATTTTTCGGTATATCGGTACATACGCCATATTTCACCGTCAGCCGTAATATAGTTTTTGTCACCTGAAAGAAGATAACGTGGAATATTTATTTTGTCACAGCCTGAAAGCGCCGCCTCTGCCGCAGATATATTCTGCATTACAGTTTCGGGACGGCGAAAAATATTTCCGTTGAGCGATTGCAGGATATATCGTTCACCATTGCCGTCAGTCAGCAGAAATGTGCGGTTTATGTGCCCTTCGTCCAGACGTTCAGACGATAAAGCCGCTATCCCGAAATGCTCTGAAATTTTATCGATATTCATGTTCCACCTGTAAAAAGAACGGCATTAACGCTGGTTCTTTTTTAGATAAACGAGCTGTTTATTGAGGGAAACCCTTTTGAAAAAGGGTTCTCCCTCAAACTCCCTTCCTAAAACTTTTGGGTGTTTTAGCGTATTTGGTATAGGACATATGTCCTATACCAAATACGCCATAATACTAAAAGTCTTTGGAAAGGGGTTCGGGGAAGAACCTTTCCTCAGAAAGGTTTGCCCCGATAAAGAGCACATTATTCTAAAGAAGAACCAACATTAAGCCGTTCATATGAATCAGTTTTTAAGGCTCTGCATTGGGGCAGGGATACGTCCGCCACGGTTGATGAATTTAGCCGGAGATTTCTCACGGACAGGCATAACAGGGCCGCTTCCGAGGAGACCGCCGAATTCAAGCGTATCGCCTTCTTTTTTGCCAATTGCAGGGATAAGTCTTACGGCAGTGGTTTTGGAGTTTACCATGCCTATTGCGGCTTCGTCTGCTATGATAGCAGAGATAGTTTCAGGCGGGATATCGCCGGGGACAACTATCATATCAAGACCAACAGAGCATACGGCAGTCATTGCTTCGAGCTTTTCAAGGCTGAGAACGCCTGCAACTGCGGCATCGATCATGCCTGCATCTTCCGAAACAGGGATAAATGCACCTGACAGACCTCCGACTGTTGAAGAAGCCATTACGCCGCCCTTTTTGACAGCATCATTCAGCATTGCGAGACAGGCAGTAGTACCGTGAGTACCGCACATTTCAAGTCCCATTTCCTCAAGGATATGCGCAACGCTGTCGCCGATGGCAGGGGTAGGAGCGAGTGAAAGGTCAACGATACCGAAAGGAACGCCGAGAAGTTCAGAAGCTCTTGCGCCTACAAGCTGTCCCATACGGGTAATCTTGAAAGCAGTTTTCTTAATGACATCAGCTATCTCGTTGATTGAAGCATCAGGATATTTTGTAAGAGCCGCACGTACAACGCCGGGGCCTGAAACTCCGACATGAATTTCGCAGTCAGGTTCGCCAACGCCATGGAAAGCACCTGCCATGAACGGGTTATCCTCAACGGCATTGCAGAATACAACAAGTTTTGCAGGGCCGATACAGTCTCTGTCAGCGGTTCTTTCGGCTGCTTCCTTGACTATCTGTCCCATGAGTTTTACGGCATCCATATTGATACCTGACTTTGTAGAGCCGATATTTACGGAAGAACAGAGGTTCTGTGTAACGTCGAGAGCCTCCGGGATTGACTTGATAAGAGCCATATCGCCTGCGCTGAAGCCCTTGTGAACAAGTGCGGAATAGCCGCCTATGAAGTTGACACCGCAGGTATCAGCCGCTTTCTGGAGTGCCTTTGCGAATTTTACAGGGTTGTCATTCGGGCAGGCTGCGGCAAGCATAGCGATAGGAGTAACGGAAATTCTCTTGTTGATTATCGGGATACCGTACTCTTTTTCAATCTGCTGACCGACTGCGACGAGGTTCTGTGCTCTTGAAACTATCTTATTGTAGACCTTATCGCAGGCTTTGTCGATGTCGGTATCTATGCAGTCGAGGAGGGAAATGCCCATAGTGATAGTTCTGATATCGAGGCATTCGTCCTGAATCATTCTGATGGTTTCGAGTATATTATAAACGTTAAGCATTAACGGACTTCCTTTCGCTCATATGGTGTGCATGGAATTGAAGATATCCTCGTGCATGGTATGGATAGACAGACCAAGCTCTTTGCCGAGGTTTTCCATGCGGTCAACAAGTTCTGCGAAATCGCCATTGATAGCGGTTATGTCAACGAGCATTATCATAGCGAACATATCCTGAAGAACGCTCTGTGTCACCTCGATGACATTAACGTTGAATTCAGCGCAAATTCCGCTAACTTTGTGAAGAATACCGACGGTATCCTTTCCGATTACGGTTACAACTGCTCTCATAATAAATTACCTCCAAAGATGTTTTTTATTGCTTTTTTTCATTATAACACATTCCGAAGAAAAAATAAAGCCTTTTGTTATTTTTATGGCAATGTTTTTTCTGTTCATAATTTTTCGTGGATGTTGCCGCATATGCAAAGGGGGAACCTGTAGGAGGGGAAGAACGATAAAACCGGCGGAGAGTCTCCGCAGGCAGTCACGCTACGCTCGTAAACTCGCTTACTCTGTACGGGGCGGATAGTCTGCTTTCGCTCGCTGACACAAAAGTAAATAATACATTTAGGGCAACACCGTACAAAGTCGTCAGACGTGCTTTGTGCGGTGTTGCCAAAAATAAAAAGCAAAAAAATATCAGTTCTGATGCCTTACAACGCCGTATTCATCATCAAGGCGGTAATAGGGGCAGGCATAGTTCGTACCCTGCAAAAACTGATACATCTCGTCCTCGTCAAGATTTACGAGGCAGACATAGCAGTCATAATCATCATCATAGACATAATTTGTACAGGTCTCACAGTTCGTAGCTTTCTTTCCGCTCATGTCAGATATCCTCCATAGACAGCGTAGCAATGGCATTGAGGCTTTCGTCAGCGGTAATTCCTGCAAGGAAATTATAGCTTCCCTGACAGGCTATCATAGCGCCGTTATCGCCGCAAAGCTTCTTTTCAGGCATATAGAACTCAAATCCACGGTCTGCACAGGCTTCCGAAAGAGCGGCACGTACTCCTGAATTTGCCGAAACACCGCCTGCAAGAGCAACTTTTTTATATCCGAGAGCTTCTGCGGCACTTATGGTTTTTGCAGTGAGAATTTCAGCGATAGTATGCTGTAAGCTTGCAGAAAGGTCGTTTCTGTTTATCTCGATGCCCTTTTGTTCAGCGTTATGCAGAAGATTTATGACATTGGTTTTCAGTCCCGAAAAGCTGAAATCAAATTCGTTTCCTGCAACGGTCGGGTGAGGAAGTCTGAATGCATCGATATTTCCGCTCTGTGCGGCATTATCAACATGAACACCGCCCGGATATGGGAATCCCATCGCTCTTGCACATTTGTCAAAGCATTCGCCTGCCGCATCGTCACGGGTACGGCCTATGACTCTGAATTTCGTATAGCTCAGCACCTCGATGATATGGCTGTGACCGCCGCTTGCAACAAGGCAGAGATACGGCGGTTCAAGGTTCGGAAATGTGAGATAGTTCGTAGCAATATGACCTGCAATATGGTGAACAGGAATAAGCGGCTTGCCAGACGACATAGCGAGCGCCTTTGCAAAGCTTACGCCGACTAAAAGCGCACCGATAAGTCCCGGCGCATATGTAACGGCAATTCCGTCAAGGTCATTGAGTGTGACATTGGCATCGTCAAGAGCCTGACGTACAACTCCGAGTATATTTTCACAGTGACGGCGTGAAGCTATTTCAGGAACAACTCCGCCGTATTTCTTGTGTTCTTCAATTTGTGTGGATATGACCGATGAGCGTATCTCACGGCAGTCCTTCACAATGCTTGCGGCAGTTTCGTCGCATGAGCTTTCTATACCTAATATAAGCATTTTATCCCTCTTTTGTTAACTTTTTCTGCATTACAGCAGCATTTTCTCTTGGCTCTGAATAGAAATTTTTCCTTATCGAAAGACGCTGAAAGCCGCATTTTTCATACAGTGCGATTGCGGCAGAATTTGACTCTCTCACTTCAAGAAAAATACTCTCCGTATCATCGGGGAGCAGTTTCTCAAATTCATCCATGAGCCTGTATGCCAGACCACGGCGGCGGAATTCAGGTCGGACGGCAACGCTTGTGATGTCAGCCTCTCCCACAGCCGTATACGCCGAAAGGAGAGCAATGACCGTATCTCCCGAAAAACAGGCAAGAACAATGCCGTTGTCCTTTGCACATTCGGAGCGGAACGAGTCAGCCGACCAGCCGTCAGCGCCAACGCAAAGCCTGTCAAGCTCTGAAAGCCTGTCATATACCGAATTTTCGGCATCGGCGGCGATTTTTATAATTTCAGACTGCATTTCTGAGAGCAACCTTGCACACCTCGATTCTGTGATGCTTGACCTCCACAACATCGATATGGAGATTTACGGTATCGAGACTGACCTGAGATCCGTTTTTCGGTATCTCGCCAAGTTCAGCGATCACAAATCCGCCGAAAGTATCATATTTATCGGCAGGCAGTTCAATATCAAGCTCCTCGCAGACATCGCTGAGTGAGCAAATACCCGGAATAGTCCATTCGTTTTCGCCGGTTTTCTCAAATTTCACCACAGATTCATCTTCCGGGTCGTCTGCAAAATCGCCCACAAGCTGTTCCACGAGGTCAGTGATGGTAAGAATGCCGCTCATTCCGCCGTATTCGTCAACGACAATGGCAAAATGGTCAGAGCCGCTTTGCTTCATCTGCTCAAAAAGACGGTCAGCCTTCATATTCTCATGCACGAAAAACGGCTCACGGACGGCATTTTTCATGATGCTGTCACGGTCTTTGCTGTCGGTGCGGAAATAGTCCTTTGCATCAAGAATACCGATGACCTTGTCAACGCTTTCACCGCATATCGGGAAAACGGAGTGTCTTGTGCGGTGTATTGTGTCCTCCCAGACGCTTACATCGTCATTGCTCCAGAGCACGGAAACGTCTGTTCTATGGGTGCAGACCTGTTCGGCGGTAAGGTCATCGAAAGCGAAAACATTCTTGATGATGCGGTTTTCGTCCTCGTCGATAGTACCTTTTTCAGCGCCTGCATCGGACATCATGATGATCTCCTCCTCGGTGACGGTTTCCTCGTCACCATTGGGGTCAATGCCTAAAATACGCAGAATACCGTTGGTTGAGATGCGGAGCAGCCATATCAGCGGAATGAATATTATGGTGACGAATTTCAGAAAGCCGCTGAATTTCATGGCAGTTTTTTCGCAGTCCTTCATGGCAAGTCGCTTTGGGACGAACTTGCCGAAAACAAGCGTAAAATAGGTAAGAACAAGCGTAATGACAACAATGGAAATGCCTTTAAGGAAGGCATAAGAAAGTCCGGTTTCGAGCTTTTTCAGCACATCAGCAAGTCTCTCTGAGAAGCAGTCAGCGGTAAAAGCCGCACCGAGATAGCCTGAAAGCGTGATAACAACTTTAGTTGTTGACATGAAATGTGTGGGGCTGTCGATGAGTTTTTTGAGTTTTGCCGCCTTTTTATTGCCGCTTGCCGCAAGTTTTTCAAGGCGTGTATCGTTGATATTTATTGCCGCCGTTTCAGCCATTGTAAATACGGCGATCAGTGCGATCAGCAGAATTTGCAGAATTATCTGCATTATCATATTTGTTTCCTCCATAATCAGATAAGTACAAAAAGACACAGCCTGTCACAGATGCAGTGCAGACCGTGCCTTATCTATTCTAAGAATTTTGCTGTGAATTTACAATGACAACTGCCGTCAGGGGCACTTTCCATTTCAGCTTACACCTCCAAGAAAAAATATACTTATTAATATTATATCGCATTCAGAGCGTATTGTCAAGTCAAAAACTGCTGTTTTCAGGCTGAAAGCACTGTAAAATTTACTGAGCAAAGGGCATAATATATTTATATTCGCTTTACGAAAAGAAAGGAAGATCACTATGAAAACAGCAGTTTTTGATACAAAACCATATGATATACCGGCATTTGAAAGGTTCGGCAATGAAAACGGCGTGACTTTCATTTACTATGAAACCAAACTGAATGAACGTACAGTAAGTCTTGCAAACGGCTGTGAGGCAGTCTGTGTGTTTGTGAATGATACAGTGAATGCCGCAGTGATAGATGAACTCGCTGACCTTGGTGTGAGGACAATTGCGCTGAGATGTGCAGGCTATAATAATGTTGATATCGCCCATGCAAAGGGTAAGATAAAAGTAGTGCGTGTGCCTGCATATTCGCCGTATGCCGTTGCAGAACACGCTATGGCGATGCTCCTGACATCTGTGAGACGTATTCATAAAGCGTTTATCCGTACCCGTGATTTCAATTTTTCACTGAACGGCCTGACAGGATTTGACCTTCATGGGCGGACAGTAGGCATCATTGGTACGGGAAAAATAGGCAGGGTTTTCGGCGATATCTGCCGTGGTTTTGGCATGAAAGTCATAGCTTATGACAAATATCCCGATAATTCGGGCAAAATCGAGTATGTTCCGCTTGACGTGCTTTTTGAGCAGAGTGATATTATTTCGTTTCACTGTCCGCTGACCGCCGAGACATACCACACTCTCAACGCTGAAAATATCCAGAAATTGCGGAAAGGCGTGGTCATAATCAACACTTCAAGGGGCGCTCTTATCGATGCCGAGGCTCTGCTTGAAGGCATAAAATCACGCAGAATAGGCGCAGCCTGCCTTGATGTCTATGAGGAGGAGGCTGACTTTTTCTTCAAGGACTTGTCGGGGCATATAATGGGTGACGATGTCCTTGCACGGCTTATTTCCATGCCGAATGTCATAGTAACGTCACATCAGGCGTTCCTGACTGAGGAGGCACTTAGCAATATAGCTGAAACTACCGTTGATAATATAGTTAAACTCCACAATGGAGAGAAATGCAAAAATGAATTGACCACAGAATGAAAAAACCCGAAATCTTTGCGGCTTTACAATGTTAAGGCAACACCGCACAATCTTTATGCGGTGTTGCCCTTACTCAAAACGGGCTTTTTAGAGATGCCCTTAATATTGTATCGCCGTTAAAGTTTTGGGGCGTTATTTTATCTGTTTTATCCTGTTATTTTTGACAAGGAAAGCCTTATCAGAAATTGCTATGAGCGGCAAATCGTTTTTTGAGTCTGTGTAAAAACGGTCAATTCTGCCGCCGTACAGTTCATTGAAACGCTTCACTTTATTGTCACGATAGCACAAAAACTCAACCTTGCCATTGTCGATATTTACCACAGAAGATACAACATTTTGTGTGTTGAGCTTGTCACGTATGCCGTCAATAATGAACTGCGGCGAGGCGGTGATGATGATATCATCGGGCTGTATCATATCAAGGAACTGTTTTTTCAGCTTACAGCCGTTTATCTCCCAGAATTCGGCAACTTTTTCCTCAAATCTGTCCCTGTTGCGGACGATAGCCTGACAGACAGTTTCAATATCACGGCAAACCTTGTCAATTCCTGCAAGACCGAGCTTATACAGCACCAGATCGGCAATAACAAGCGGAATATGGCGGCGCATTTTCTTATCCTCACGAATGCAGAACCAGAAAAGGTCAATTGCCGATTCACCGTCATAAATCGTGTTATCAAAGTCAAAAGCGTTCATATTACTGACCGTATCCGCTTATTTGTTCAGAAATAAAATCTCTGTATGTATCACGCAGAATATCCCATGAGCCGTAATAGCCGTTCAGCATACCTGTAGTCAGAACATTCATAGCTGCACCGTTGTTGGTGTTGTCGGTACCGTACATTATGCCGCCCATGCCGTATCCGAAGTCATATTTCGGGAAAACAGCGGAGGGAGTGAGATATTCACAAATTGCGTCATACTGTTCGGATGTGATCGATGCACCGTCCGGCTTGGGTTCAAGGGCGAGATCTTTGGCGGCTTTACGGAATTTTTCATCAGTTGCAACAAGTCTTTCACATTTTATGAATGTTGCAACTGCTTCGCCTTTTTGTGAGTTTTTAATAAGCATTCGTGCGTTATACTGGCACTGATTGTAATAATTATCAGAAGCGGTAGGCTTAGGGAATGGAACTACCATCAGATCCATGTCCGGGCAGGCAAGATTTGACTCACAAAGTGCCCAGTCATCCATTGCGAAGAACAGAACAGAGCCGTCTGTTGAATAGTGACCGGTCCATCCGCCTTTGTAGAGACCGTTCTGATACAAATGCTGCAAAAGTTCCTCAGCTTTGCCGATTTTTTCGTCATCGATGTTGTTGATGAGCTTACCGTTTTCGCAGCTTACTATAGAATGACCTGTTGAAGCAAGTGCGGCTTCGCCCAATTCTCCGTTTATTCCGCAGCGATACACTCCCGCAGGCGCATTTCCGACAAAAGTTTCCATCATTTCTGTGAACTTGTCCCATGTCCATTCGCCCGATTTATAGAGCGTATACGGGTCTTCAAGCCCTTCTGCCTGAATGGTTTTGCGGCTGTATGTCAGAAGAAACGGTTCGGAAAGACTGTACGGGATAACGTAATGACCGCCGTTATATGCAAGGCTGTCGATGACTTCTGTCATATCATCCCACAGACCGTCATTCATGCCGAGCTGTTCATAGTAAGGGTCAAGCGGATCAAAACAGCCTTTGTTGATGCAGCAGGGGAGAACTTCGGTGTCATACTGGAACATATCAATTGTTTCGCCGGAATTTACGAGCTGTTCGAGAACAGTGTATTTATCAGCGGCATAAGTGCCATAGTAGTTGATACTTCCGCCGTAAACGTCTTCAAAAAGAGAAAGAGCGGTGCTTTTTTTCTCGTCGCCGAAAGGATTGAGGTCATAGTCTCCGAACCATGTTATAGCCATTCTTTCGTCCGGTTCAGCCGGATGAAATTCCGTGTCGGTCGGCTGTTCGGTTGCGGCTTCGGTTAAGGCTTCGGTAGTAGGCTGCTGTTCAGAGGAGCTCTCTTTTTTTGAGCTGCACGAAACGGCTGTGAATATTAATAATGAAGCAGTCAGTACTGCCTGAAATTTTCTTAGTTTGTTCATTGCTTTGTTTGCCCCTTTCATGCATACGCAGTAAATGCGCTGCATTTCTATTATACTACTCTGACAGCGTTTCGTCAATCCCTTTTATCTGTCCAAATTATCATATTGTTCCGCCAATCAAGTCTTGAAGAATTTATGCGAAGACTGTCAGGTCAAGCAGAAAAATTCAGGATTTAAGACAGCACCGCACAAAGCACGTCTGACGACTTTGTCGGTGTTGCCTTAATTGGTGGAACAATATGTTTCCGCCATGAAAAAAATAACCATGTGTGATATAATAGTAACTGTGAAAGGAGTGCATATAAATGAATCTCATAGATTGCCACACACATACGCAGTATTCGGTCGATTCCGAAGCTGATATCATAAAATGTACCGAACGAGCGGCTGAACTCGGACTTGCCGCATATGCAGTTACTGACCACTGCGAATGCAACGCATGGTATCCGCAGGAGCACTACGCCGATAATATGCCCGATATGGTTGACCATTTCAGCTATAAGGACGACTTTTTCGCCTCTGTTGCCGCAGTAACAGAGCTTAAAGAAAAGTATGACGGCAGACTCAACCTGATATGCGGTGTTGAGCTTGGTCAGATGCTCCACGACAAAGAAGCGGCTGACATTGCACTCTCTGATGAAAGACTTGATTTCGTCATCGGCTCTATCCATCAGGTTCTTGGCGAAAAGGATTTTTATTACATAGATTACCTGAATATGCAGGAAAATGAGATATTTGACCTGTTGGAGCGCTATTTCAGGGAGATCTACACCACCTGCAAAGAGGGAAAGACTGACGTTATCGGACATATCACCTACTGCCTGAGATATATGAAGCAGAGACACGGCATTTGTCCCGATATAAGCCGTTTTGATGATATTATAGCCGAGTCGTTCCGTGAGCTTGTACAGCATGGCAAGGGCATCGAGATAAATACATCAGGTCTGCGTCAGGGTTTCGGAGATGCATTCCCCGACATGAAATACCTGAAAATGTATCGTGAACTCGGCGGCGAGGTGCTGACTATCGGTTCTGATGCTCATGTTGCTGAGGATATCGGCAAAAACGTTCGTGACGGCGCAGAAATGGCTCTTGCGGCAGGATTTACGCATCTCTGCTATTTCAAAAAGAGACAGCCTGTCTTTATAAAGATAAACTGAAAGGAATACTTCTATGAAAAACGAAATTATCAGAATATTACAGCAGAATGCCCGTGTTTCTGACAAGGAACTCGGCGAAATGCTCGGTATATCAGCAGAAGAAGCTGCTGCTGAAATAAAGAAGCTGGAGGATGACGGCGTTATCCGTGGATACAGCGTTATCCTTGACGATGAAAAATACGATAAGTCTATGGTTTGTGCGACTATTGAGCTGAAAGTTACTCCTCAGCGTGATATCGGCTTTGATGACATCGCAAAGACTATCATGATGTATGACGAGGTTGACAGCATAAGCCTTATGTCAGGCGCATATGACCTTGCTGTTGAGGTCAGGGGCAATAATCTCAAGGACGTTGCTCTGTTCGTATCGGAGAGACTTTCGACCATTGACGGCGTTCTCTCGACTGCTACTCACTTCATTCTCAAAAAATACAAGGAAAAAGGCATCTTTATCGACGATGAAGCTCCTGACGAAAGAGGCTGGTGTTAACGTGATAGACTACGATAAAATACTCTCACAGAAGGTCAAGGACATCAAGCCGTCGGGAATACGCAAATTCTTCGATATTGCAGGAACGATGGACGATGTTATCTCACTCGGCGTTGGCGAGCCTGACTTCAATACACCGTGGGTGATACGCAAAGCCGCTATTCAGGTACTTGAACGCAAACACATAATCTATGGACCAAATAAGGGCGTTGTGCCGCTAAGAAAAGCTGTATGCGAACGAATTTCCAAGAAGCACGATGTCTCCTATGACTCTGAAAAGGAAATAATAATTACTGTCGGCGGCTCTGAGGCTATCGACCTTGCTATTCGTGGACTTGTCAACAACGGCGATGAAGTGCTTGTTGTTGAGCCGTGCTTTGTATGCTATGCTCCGCTTGTTGAGCTTGCAGGAGGCGTTGCAGTGCCCGTTCCGACAAGGATAGAGAACAACTTCAAGCTGACAGTTGAGGACTTCAGAGACAAGGTGACGGAGCGCACAAAGCTCATAATACTGCCGTTCCCGAACAATCCGACAGGCGCAGTAATGACTAAGGAGGACTTAGAGCCTATCGCTGAATTCCTGCGTGAAACGAATATCATGGTGCTTACCGACGAGATATATTCTGAGCTGACATATGGCAGAAAGCATTTTTCGATCATTGAGCTTGACGGTATGCGTGAGCGTACTATCTATGTAAACGGTTTCTCGAAAGCATATGCCATGACAGGCTGGAGACTGGGATATCTTGCCGCTCCTGAGCCGATAGTAAGCCAGATAGCCAAGATACACCAGTACGGCATCATGTGCAGTCCGTACATAAGCCAGAATGCCGCTGTTGAAGCGCTTAATTCATGCGATGCGGAGGTAAACAAAATGGTTGATGAATACAACGTCCGCCGCCGCTATCTTGTAAGCGAATTCAATCGTCTCGGTCTGACCTGTTTTAATCCGGAGGGCGCATTCTACGTTTTCCCTTGTATAAAAAGCACAGGTCTTACCAGTGATGAATTCTGCGAAAGACTGCTCTATGAGGGAAAGGTTGCGGCTGTTCCGGGTACTGCATTCGGTGACAGCGGCGAGGGATATATGCGAATTTCCTATGCATACTCTCTCAAACATCTTATGGAGGCTATCAGACGCATTGAAATTTTCCTGAAAAAACTGGAGGCTGAAAAGAATGAAGGTTAAGACCGCCGCTAAAATAAATCTTGTCCTCGATGTTACGGGCAGGCTTGAAAACGGCTATCACACCATAGAAAGCGTATTCCAGACAGTCGGTCTGTATGACGAGATAAGCGTTGACCTTGCCGAAAGTATCAGCATTGAATGCGAACTGCCTGAAAGCTTTGAAAAGTCAGACCCTATCCCGTGCGATGAGCGGAATATCGCATACAAGGCGGCAAAGCGCTTTTTTGAAGCCGCAGGGATTGACTCCGGATGCAGGATACACATAAAAAAAGGCATTCCGTCACAGGCAGGCATGGGCGGCGGAAGTACCGATGCGGCGGCTGTGATATACTGCCTGAACAAGCTGACGGGCGTGGATATGCCGACGAAAAAGCTTGAAGAAATCGGCGCAGGGATAGGTGCGGACGTTCCGTTTTTCTTTACGGGCGGTACTGCATATGTCAGCGGCATTGGTGAAAAAATCGTGCCTGTCGCCGATTATTCGGGACGTACACTGGTAATTGCAAAGGGCATTCAGGGCGTTTCCACAGCGGAAGCATACGGCGCAGTTGATGCATTGAATGAACCTGTACATCCTGATGCGGCAGGTCTGAAAGCGGCGATCGAGAGTGGTTCGGATGATGCTTACAGATATTTCGGCAACCTTTTTGAGACCGCAGTACAGCTTGACGAGGTAACGGAAATAAAGGCTGTAATGCTTGAAAACGGCGCACTCAGCTCAGTGATGACAGGCAGCGGCTCGGCTGTATTCGGCTTGTTTGACGATGATATTCAGGCTGAAAAATGCCGCAGAAAGCTGTCTGAATTCGGCTTTTTTGCGGCTGTATGCGAAACAGTTTCAAATTCATTCATATAAAAACAGCACAACAGCGGTGCTTATATATTTGCTTTGTACTTTTTACTGAGGGAAACCCTTTTGAAAAAGGGTTCTCCCTCAGACTCCCTTCCTAAAACTTTCAGTATTAGTGGATGTCATACCTGACATATGTCAGGTGTGACATCCACCATTATATTAAAAGTCTTTGGAAAGGGGTTCGGGGAAGAACCTTTCCTCAGAAAGGTTTGCCCCGATAAAGAGCCAGAACAAATATATAAGCACCGCTGTTGTGCTTTTTTATTTATTGAGAAGAACTTGTCTTAGCAGTACAACGTCCATACAGTCAACGCTGTCGGAGTCGTCCATATCTGCGGTTTTGAACTGTTCTTCCGTGAAAGTTTCTTTTGTGAGGATATAATTCTGCATGAAAACGAGGTCTGCGACATTTACTTCGCCGTCAGCATTTACATCGCCCTTTTGTATCTCAGTTACGACAGGCGGTTCAGTGACAGTTATCTTTGGTTCAGCCATACTCGGCTCGACACCGCCCCACCAGTCCCATGCATTTTCACGGTATGGTGCGATTTTCTGGTCATTAGTCCACGAGAAAACGTTGTCATAGAGATGGCCTTCGTCATAGTAATAATGTGCAAGAGCGGCTATTTCATCGGGATAATCCTTATAATAGCCATCGTTGTCGCCTGTATAGTCGCACCAGCCTGTGTTGAAGCCCTTGAGAGCGCCACGCACAACCTGATAGCCTGTAAGTCCCTCCTCATTTATGCCGATCTCGACAAAGTGGAGGAGCTTGCGGATACCCATATGGTTTGAGATTATTGCATCATAGAAAGTCGATTCGGAAAGGGTGTACTGGAACATTTCGGGCACATTGTCCTCTTTCATGAATTTCGGGTCACAGCCTTCAAATGCCGTAACAGCGGTCTGCATCGTGCCGTATGCGTGAGCCGAGCTTACGCCGAAACCCTGTGAAAAAGCAGTTTCAATATCAGCGCCGTCGCCGTTTCCGCCAAGCGTTGACTCTCTTGTACCAAGACCAAGCATAAGCGCATAGACCTTTTCACGTTCAGGCTGACCGAAACGAGTGGATATTAAGTCCCAGTGCTCGTCCACCTCTTTATAGAGGGCATATTTGACTTCCTGAACGGTCATTTTGTGGTTTATTGCACGTATTTCGGCAGTTGAAGCATCTTCGGGAGTGTTTCTTTCGCCAAAATTGAACGGATTGCCGACACCCTCTGTCTGAACGTCACGGGATGGGTCGTGAGCGATATCGCCGTCAGCAAATGCACTTAACGGGAGAAGTGTGCAGACTGCAACAGCGGAAGCTGTCAGAATGCTGCAAAGTCTACTCAATTTCATAAAGCCCACCTCAGAAATTAGAACCGTTCCAGCCCCAGTTTCCCGTGCTCATGTAGCTTACATATATTCTGTCAGACGGAATGCCGAGTGTATCGGTAAGAGTGCCTGTGATATGGCTTGTGAGAGTGTTAAGGGCATTGTCGGATGCATTTCCGAAAAGGCTTACCTCGACCATTGCGGCAGGGGCATCGTTTCCCTTGAACCAGAGCTTATAGTCAGGCTCAATGCCTACCATGAGCCAGCCCTCGGATTTGCCGGGAACAGCAGTGATGGCAAGTCCCATAGCTGATTTGATCTTTTCCATTTTGTCCTCGGAAGCAGATACATTTGTTTTTACATTGATAAATGGCATTTGATTTTTCCTCCTTGTGATTTATAAGCATCTTTAACAACGATACTCATATAGAAACCTTGTACTTATTATTGAGGGAAACCCTTTTGAAAAAGGGTTGGCTGATGCCCGCCCCCCTCTGTCACAGGGTGACACCTCCCCACCCCGTGGGGAGTCGCCCTCAAACTCCCTTCCTAAAACTTTTGGATGTTTTAGGAAAGGGGTTCGGGGAAGAACCTTTCCTCAGAAAGGTTTGCCCCGATAAAGAGTCAAAACTTCTATATGAGTATCATTGCTGAAGTGTTTTATATTGTCATATCTTCGGGCATATCGCTTGGGACAGGGGCAGGAGCTTCGATATAGCTGACTGCGTTCCTGAGCGTTTCGAGAGAAGCCTGAAGGCTGTTTATATCCACGATACCTGCACATGAGATATCATCGCCGCTGCCTGAACTCGTCATAACGGGGAGAAATTCGGCAAGCTGGCGTATTCCCTCGTTCAAGCCGTTTTCAGCGAAATCGAGAGTAAGTCCACG
Source organism: Ruminococcus sp. (assembly GCA_024403995.1). GTDB lineage: Bacteria > Bacillota > Clostridia > Oscillospirales > Ruminococcaceae > Ruminococcus. Next base: position 3,776 of record JAKSQT010000039.1, on the reverse strand, counting down.
GTAAAAGCTGTGAAGCTGTTCGATATCCCAGTATGAATTCTGCAATCCGTCCGTGCCGATAAACATGGCGGCAGGGATGAACTCTTTCGGGTAGTACACGAACCTTGCGGAAAATTCGGCATCTTCCTGACAGATAGATGTCGTGATGTTGTCATAGCAGCGTGGGTCATCGGGGACGGGGTCTGCGGTAATTCCCGAACAGTCAACAGCAACGCATTTGCCGTCGCCTATCTGACCGCAGAAAGCAAAATAGTCGGTAGCAACGATGAATGCAAGGGTAGTGCCGTAAGAGCTGAGAAATTCGCCATTTTCATAGAGTGAACGATAGACGGCAAATTCATCGGGTATCCTGTCAAGTTCTTCTTCAGTGAACGGCTCACTGCGGAAGTCGGCTTCAACACGGCTTTTCCAGCGGGTGACGATATTCTTCCAGAGCTGCTGGAGAAGGTCGTCACGCAGTTTTTCATCATCGAGCACAAACTCGTGATCTTTTATTGTATCAAGAAATTCACATACACAGTCGAGAGCACATTCTGCTGCAAGACGTGAGCCTCTGTCGGTTCTGAGGTAATGCGGACTTCCGTGACCGTCAGCAACAGCGGCGAAAGCAAACGAGCTGTTATTGATAGACATAGAATAATCCTGGCAGACCACGCCGTTCTGAATATGTCTCTCGCCGATAGTTGTCTGGGCGAAGGAAGAATATTTCTCCATAGTTTCTCCTTTAGAACCTGAGCTGACAAGTTCTTGCATTATACATTAAAACGTTGAATGCGGTGATTTCTTTAGCGCATACTTTATCAATATAATTGTACAATAATTGAACGCTTTTGTCAAGTGAAACGGCATACAAAAAAATCTTCCTCTTTTTAGTCACATTAATTCCACTGTCTGAATAAGAAATGATTTTTATTCCGTCAAGTTATCAACAGCCGCTTTTCGTCAGATTGTATAGAATTTCGGGACAGTCAAAGCTTAAAGAATGACTTTTTGTGTGCATAATGACGAAAAAATTCGTGCAAATTTGCGTATATCAACCTGTACATTGCATAAATCACGATATATTCCCGTTTCCGGATGATGCATCATGATGAAAACCTATTGACTTTTTTGCGCCAAAATGGTACAATATACTTGAAATATCGGCACATTGCCAATGCTTGACATGAGGCGGCGGCAAAATATCAGTGCCGTATTGAGAGGGGTAATAAAAATGAACAAATTAATACGCAGAGCTGCGGCATTTCTGTCTGCTGCCGCTATGTCAGTTTCCGTGGCAGCTTCTTCTGTCCCGCTGACATCTAATCTGACAGCATACGCTGTTGATACCAACAACGATGACTGGCTTCACTGCGAAGGAAGCCGCATCTATGACATGAACGGCAATGAAGTCTGGCTCACAGGCGCTAACTGGTTCGGTCTCAACTGCAATGAAGCCGTTCCGCACTATCTCTGGAGCGCAGACATGGACGACGTTCTCAAAGAGATCGCTGACCGTGGTATCAACATAATCCGTTTCCCTATTTCCACAGAGCTTATCCTTTCATGGATGAGCGGCAAGCCAAATCCTGTTGAAAGCTTCTCGGCAAACAATGATCCTGCATTCACCATCAATGCTGACTGCTGCAACGCTGACGGTACTAAGAAAAACTCAATGGAGATCTTCGATATCCTCATGAGCAAGTGCAAGAAGTACGGCATCAAGGCTTTCATCGATATCCACAGCCCTCATACCGATAACTCAGGTCATAACTATAACCTCTGGTACGGCATGAAGGGAAAGACCTGCGGAGTTGTTACAACTCAGGACTGGATAGACTCACTGGTATGGCTCGCTGACAAGTACAAGAACGACGATACTCTCCTTGCATACGACCTCAAGAACGAGCCTCACGGAAAAGGCCCTGAAGGCAGTGCTGCTGCAAAGTGGGACGGCTCTACCGACGAGAACAACTGGGCATATGCCGCTACAAAGTGTGCAGATGCTATCCTTGAAGTAAACCCGCACGCTCTTATCCTCATCGAAGGCGTTGAGCAGTCAATGAGCGGCGTTAAGGAGGGCGACTACTGGGGAATGCCTGACCGTGTTGTTATGCACGAGGGCGATATCCCGTCACCATACATCGGCGCATGGTGGGGCGGTAACTTCCGTGGCGCAAGAGATTATCCTATCAAGCCTGAACACGGCACAAGCCAGATAGTTTACTCACCTCATGACTACGGCCCGTCAGTTTATGCTCAGACATGGTTCGAGAAGGACTTCACAGAAAAGACTCTCCTCGATGACTACTGGTATGATACATGGGCATATATCAACGCAGAAAATATTGCTCCTGAGCTTATCGGTGAATGGGGCGGTCATATGGACGGCGGCAAGAACCAGAAATGGATGGAGCTTCTCCGTGACTATATGATAAAGAACCACATCAACCACACATTCTGGTGCCTGAATACAAACTCAGGCGATACAGGCGGACTCTGGGACGAACTCGGCTTCCAGCAGGGCGCAGGTACAACTATCAAGTGGAATGAACCTAAATACAAACTCTTTGAGGAAGCTCTCTGGCAGACAAAGAGCGGCAAGTATATCGGTCTTGACCATCAGGTAGCTCTCGGCAAGAACGGTATCTCACTCAACGATTTCTATGCAAATTACGCTTCATCAGAAGGAAGCAACCTCGACGGCGGCAAGACTTCAAGCGGTCAGCCTGTTTCAGGTGATCCTGTTTCTGAAACTACTAAGACAACTACTTCAACTACTTCAAAGACAACAACTACTACCTCAACTACAACAACTTCAACCTCAACATCTACTTCAACCTCAACAACAACTTCAACCTCAACATCTACTTCAACAACAACCACTACTTCAAAGACAACAACTGAAACTACGACCACAGCCACAACTACTACAACATATCTTGTAACATGGTCTGTTATCGGCGGCGGAAAAATCGCATCAGTTGATACCACTCCTACAAAGTCTGTATATACATCGGGCGAGGACTTCGATATTTCAGGTCTTTCATTTACATATAAGTACACTGTCTACTTTGAAGGTGAAAACGGCTACTCAAAATCCGAAACACGCACAGATAAGTATACATTCACTGAAGATGACAATAATAAGCTGAATTACATGGAGATCAAGATATCTCCTAAAGGCTCAAGTGATATCGTTTATACTAAAAATGATTTCAAAACCCTTAAAGACGGCGAATACACTGTAACTCTTTCAGGTACTCCTTCTATAAGATGTTCTACCAGTATCAGATTCAATGGTGAAAAATTTGATATCGTGATCGGAGAGTCGGTAACAAATCCTGACACCCCGAGTACAACAGAAAAAGCTGAAGCGACACATTCTCTCTGCGGTGACGCAAACAACGACGGACAGATAAATCTTGCCGATACAGTTATGATAATGCAGGCTCTTGTAAACTCACCTAAGTACGGTCTTAACGGCTCAGATAAGTCACATATCTCAGCTCAGGGCTGGGCAAACGCTGACTGTGCAGGCAACGGCGACGGCGTTACAAACCTTGATGCACTCGCAATCCAGAAGTATAAGCTCGGTCTTATAGCTTCACTTCCTGAAAAGGATTAATTTGTATTTTTCACGCAGGTGTATCAAACGGATCACCTGAAAATCAATTGCGTTTATTATAATTATTTGTAGGGGAGCACGCTCTCGTGCTCCCTGCCTTTGTAGTTCGTTCGGTATTATTGCTCCGCCAATTAAGTCTTGAATATTTTATGCGAAGTAATGAAGGAGA